>JACPFH010000189.1 GCA_016183075.1 Deltaproteobacteria bacterium
GATTGCCTGGAAATTAGACGCCATCGACCCGGGTGTCCTGCCTAAAAGAGTGGCAGCGACGATCCAGGAATACATTGACTCGGAGGCATGGAAGCGGCAGCGGAAATAGATATCATCATGTCAAGGGTAATTTGACTTTAGCTCCTCGTTACTGTCTTGCCGCCGGTGCGCTTTACAATCGCCATAGCTACGATGTAAATTCCGCTCAGCGGCTTAGTCCAACCTGGTTTTATCCGTGCGTCAGAGCTTTTAGCGGAGGTTAACGCTGGTGGAAGCTAACCGCCCAGGTTCGCGGCTGGTCGATAGTGTGGAGGTCCTGGCCCATGTGGTGGACCCCACGGCGCTGCTGCCCGCCGCGCTGCCGCCGCCCGTTCGCGTGATCAATTCGGCGCTGGTCAACTGGGCTTCTCGGGTGACTGCCTGATGTCATGCCGCGTACTGCTTTCCTGGAGTTCGGGCAAAGACAGCGCCTGGACTTTACATGTCCTTCGCCAACAGCCGGACGTGGAAGTCGCGGGCTTGTTGACCACTTTCAACGAAGCGGCGGACCGCGTGGCCATGCACGCAGTGCGCAGGGAGCTGGTGGAGGCTCAGGCTGCGGCGGCGGGGTTACTTCTCTGGCCGGTCCTCTTGCCATGGCCCTGTTCCAACACGGATTACGAACAGCGGATGTCGGCAGCAATTCGCCGCGCGCGCGAAGAGAAGATCACGCACGTTGCCTTCGGCGACCTGTACCTAGAGGACGTGCGGAATTATCGCATCCGTCAACTGTCCGGAACGGGGGTCGAGCCACTCTTCCCTTTGTGGACCTCGCCCGACCAAACGCCTCACCTCGCTCGTCGCATGCTGGCCGCCGGCCTGCGCGCGGTGCTGACGTGCGTTGACCCCAAGCAGCTCCCGGAGCCGTTCGTGGGGCGCCTGTACGACACGGCGTTGTTGGCCGAGTTGCCGGCCGGGGTGGATCCGTGTGGCGAACGTGGAGAGTTCCATACGTTTTGCTTCGGGGGACCGATGTTCGCTTCGGAGATTGCCGTGCAGGTTGGCGAAACCGTTTCCCGCGACGGATTCTGCTTCGCGGATCTATTGGCAAGCGGGTCGTTGCCCGGCTCTCAAGAGGCGCCCTAACCCCTATGAGGCTCCCGGTTGTCAAGGGCACCGGTTCAACCACGACGGGCCGCAAGCGGCCCGCGGGTTAACGGCGCGTTAGCCTTGCCGTAGTAGGAAGAATACCATGTTCAACATTATCAAAGGATGGATGGGAGAGAGGGCTACCCAGCTTGGCATGTGGATGAAGCTCGATAGCGACACCTACAAGCGGTTTCACAACCTCGTCGTGAACACCCGAACCGGGACCACTCAGATTGATCACGTCCTGCTCTCTCGGTTTGGCATTTTTGTCATTGAGACAAAAAACTATAATGGGTGGATCTTTGGAAGTGAAAGCCAAAAGTCATGGACTCAAGTCCTATATGGGGAAAAGCATCCGTTCCAAAACCCACTGCATCAGAACTACCGACACGCAAAAGCCTTAGCTGAGCACCTCCAGATTGACGACAACAAGATTCACTCGATAGTATTCTTTATCGGTGATGCGGAGCTAAAGACCGAGCTGCCCTCCAATGTAATGACCTCAGGTCTTTCCGACTACATCAAGCAATTCGACCAGGTGGTCTTTACAGATACCGAACTGGTTAGGTTTGAACATGAGCTAAAAAAACTTCACAGTGCTTCAGTGTCGGGCAAAGAGAGCATGTTTCTATTCTCAAGGAACGATACTCAAGCAGTACGGCATGCCCCAAGTGCGGTAGCTCGCTTGTTAAGAGAACTGCCAGACGAGGCCCTCAAGTAGGATCAGAATTTTTGGGGTGCTCCAGTTATCCAAACTGTAAGTACATCAAGAAGGGATAGGCTAACCCGACAAATGCAGCCGGCTTTGCGCCCTATGGGCGCTCGCGGCTAATTTGCAGCGTTAGCCACTTACAGCCTGTACCGACATGGTTACTCAGATCAAGATAGCCAAGGCGCTGACGACCAACATCAAAGAGGGGGCTG
>JACPFH010000193.1 GCA_016183075.1 Deltaproteobacteria bacterium
AGAAGCTCCTCGACTACCTCGGTACCCTGCTCGGTTCGGTAACGCTTTACGAGCGCAGAGGTATCCAGGTAGAAGACCGCCATTTACCATCCAGCTTCCCGCTCTTTCACGATAAGCTCTGTGAGCGACGTGCTCCCAAGCTCCTTGTCAACCTTATTGCGCAATTCCGCACGCGACATAACAGACTCCCCATAGCGTTGCAGAACCCGATCCGCTGCCTTGCCGGCCTTTCTTACCTTGTCGGCGTAGGGCTTGCCATCAAGCTTGTAGGTATGAGTAACCCTTCTGGCTCTCTCGCTACGTGCCATATAGCCACCTCCTGTATCTACCTATCAGCCTATAAATAGCTTACTCCGGCGATCCTGCCAAGCCGCAAAGAGGGCAGGGCCACGCTGGCCTTCATCAACGGGTGCCAAATCCGAGCAGGAGCCAGAACGAAGCAGATGGGCCTTTTTCACCGGCCTGCCGGCGGTTGACCCTGCTTTCCTTATACGCTATTCAGCAAGGATGGTGCGGACACTGCTCCGGGATTGTCTTCAAGGCAAGATGCTGACCGAAGAGGAAGCCGTTCGGCTGGCCTCTGCTCAGGGTGAGGAGTTCGCCGCGCTTCTGGCTGCTGCCGCAGAGCTGCGCAACCGCCATAAGGGAAAGATCATAACCTTTTCGCCGAAAGTTTTTATTCCGCTGACCAATCTGTGCCGCGACTTCTGCGGCTACTGCACGTTTCGCCGGGCGCCCGAGGAGGCCGGAGCCAAGACGCTGACGCTCGGCGAAGTGCTCCAGGTTGTACGCCGGGGAAAGCAGCTTGGATGCACCGAGGTCCTTTTTAGCCTGGGCGACCGCCCTGAAGCCATTTATCCCGAGATGCGCGCCTTTCTAACTCAATTGGGCTTGCGGCGCACGCTCGACTATCTTTTCTTAGCATGCCGCGTCGTTTTGGAGGAAACCGGGCTCCTGCCTCATTCGAACCCCGGGCTGATGGGAAGAAAGGATCTTGAGTGCCTGAAAGAGGTGAATGCCAGCCTTGGTCTCATGTTGGAAAACGTTAGCGAGCGGCTGCTCCTCCCTTCGGGGCCTCACTTCTTGGCCCCGGACAAAAAGCCGGGGCTCCGGCTGCGGACCGTCGAGGAAGCCGGCAAACTGCGTATCCCTTTCACCACCGGCATCCTCATCGGGATCGGCGAGACTTGGGAGGAAAAGAAGTCATCATTCAGAATTTTAGGCAGAAGCCGGATATTCCCATGCATGACCAACCCGAGCCCTCGCTCGAGGAGATGCTCAAAACCATTGCGCTCGCGCGCCTGATCCTGGGAGGGGAGATGAACCTTCAGGCCCCGCCGAACCTGGCGCCCGAGACCTACCCGCTCTACCTTCAGGCGGGAATCAACGACTGGGGCGGCGTTTCTCCTCTCACCCGCGACTATATCAATCCGGAAGCGCCGTGGCCGGCGCTGGCGGCGCTCCGCCAGAAGACCGCGGAGGCCGGCTTTGGGCTCAGAGCGAGGCTTGCCGTTTATCCTGAATTCATCGCCCGCGCGGAAAAGTTCCTCTCTCCTTCTGTTTTGCCTTATGTGCAACGGCTCTCCGGCCACGACGGGCTTGTGCGCCCGGAGTCCTCCTGCTCGCTGCAATGAGCTTCTTCGGCATTGGCGGTGCCCGTAAGCCGTGAAGGGCCCCGGTATGTTGGCGGTGCTTACCGGCGGAACCGGAGGGGCAAAGCTGATCCGGGGTTTAAGCCTGGAAGTGGAACCCCGGGACCTGGTGATTATTTGCAACACGGCGGACGATCTTGTCCTCTATGGCCTTCACGTTTCACCGGATCTCGATACGATCACCTACACCCTCGCCGGCTTGGCCGACGAGGAAAAGGGGTGGGGCATCAAAGGGGATACGTTTGCCGTTCTTGAGCAGATGCGCGAATACGGTTGGCAGACGTGGTTTAGACTCGGGGATCGGGATCTGGGCACGCATCTTACGCGCTCGGCGTTTTTGCGCGAGGGGTCAAGCCTCTCCCAGGCGACCGATCGCATCCGAACGGCTCTCGGAGTGAAGGCTTCGATCTTGCCGATGTCCGATGACCGGGTCGAAACCAGGATCGTGACGCCGAGAGGGGAGATTCCGTTTCAAGAATTTTTTGTCCGCGATCGCTGGTCGGATGAGATCGAGCGGGTCTATTTTGCGGGCGCGGAGCGCAGCCGGCCGGCTCCCGGCGTGATCGAGGCCATTCGCGGCGCGGCCGGCATCGTCGTTTGTCCGAGCAATCCGGTGACCAGCATCGGTCCCATTTTGGCGGTGCCTGGAGTAAGAGCGGCGCTGCGGGAAGTTGAAAGGCCGATCGTGGCAGTAAGCCCGGTGATCGGTGGCGTTGCCATCAGCGGTCCGGCCGCGAAGCTGATGGCGAGCGCAGGGATCGAAGTTTCAGCTTTTGGCGTGGCCAAAGCCTATGCGGACTTTATCGATACGGTTGTTGTGGCGCGCGAAGATGAAGGGCTTGGGGTGAGGATTGCCGGGCTCGGGCTCAGAGCGGTCGCAACGGACATCTTGATGAATAACCTGGCAGACAAGAGGCGGCTCGCGCACGAGGTTTTGGCATTGCTCGGTCCCATGTGTTAGACGGATGGTAGTTGGGGTTCGTGGGTTCATGAAGGTCTCGGCGCTCATTCCGGTTAAAAGTTTCACTCAGGCGAAACAACGTCTGACTCCGCTCTTGGGCGAAGGTGAGCGCGAGGTTTTGGCCGAGGCCATGCTCAGGGATGTTCTGGGCAGGGTGGTTCTGGCTCGCGGCCTAGAGGCGATCTATGTGGTCACCGCAGACGAGCGGGTCTCTACGATCGCTGAGTCGCTTGGTGCGCGGGTGCTCCGCGAGAAGGGAGAGTGCGGCGAGACCGAGGCGGTGCAATTCGCCCTGTGCGAGCTAAAACAGATGGGTGTTGCTGTGGTGCTCGTGATCCCCGCCGATATTCCGCTCGTGCGCACAAGCGACATCGAAGATCTGATCGCCCCCGCCTGGCGCGACCATAGCGGCGCTCCCTTTGTCGTTCTCGTGCCTTCTCATGACCGGCTCGGGACGAATGCCCTGCTCCTTTCGCCTCCGGACGTGATCGGGCTTCGCTTCGGCTATGACAGCTTTTCTTACCATTTGCGCCAGGCGGCCGGCCGAGGAATTCCTTTCCAGGTGATGGAGAACGCGAGGATCGGTCTCGATATCGATGAGCCGTCGGATCTGGCGCGGTTCTTATCGGCAGGGGAGGCGGGCGGAGAGAGCTACGCCAGAGTGGCCCAAATGGGGTTGTTGGAGCCTTCACCCAACGCTTGGAAGCCGGGTAACTCATGAGCCGCATGACCGTGATCGGATTAGAAGGCCTGGGCGAGGTGAGGGCGGGGGACTCCATCGGCCGGCTTATCTGGGAGGCCTGGTCGCGGCAGGGCGAGTCGCTTCTGGAGGGTGATATCTTTGTCGTAGCGCATAAGATCGTTTCAAAGGCCGAAGGCCGGTTGATCCGTCTGGCTGAAATCAATCCCTCCGCGCGTGCCTTGCAGATTGGGCAGGATCTCGGGAAGGATCCTGTTCTGCTGGAGGTGATCTTGCGGGAAAGCCGCCGCATCATCCGCATGGGAAGGAGCACGATCATCGTCGAGACCCATCACGGCTTTGTCTGTGCCAACGCCGGTGTGGATCTCTCCAATGTCGGCTTGGGCTATGTCGCTCTTTTGCCCCAAGATCCGGATCAGTCCGCCAGCATGATTCGCGAGGAGATCACACGTCTTAGCGGGGTCGCGCCGGGCGTCATTATCAGCGATAGCTTTGGCCGGCCCTGGCGTCTGGGTACCACGGATATCGCTGTTGGCGTTGCGGGTTTCAAGCCGCTCAAGGACTATCGCGGGGTGAGCGACCGTTATGGTTACGAGCTCAAGGCGTCTGTGGCCGCGGTGGCCGATGAGCTTGCCGGAGCGGCGGAATTGGTGATGGGCAAGCGCGGCGAGGTGCCGGTCGTGCTGATTCGCGGCTTCGAGGTTGAGGCGGGGGAGGGGTCGGCCCGGGAGCTGCTTAGGCCGGAAGCGGAGGATCTTTTTCGCAATTTTTGACCCTCACCCTTTCCCTCTCCCCGCCAGGGAGAGGGGAGGGAGAGGGTATTGAGAGATAGGTAGATGTCTGTGGAAAGAGAATTTGCGATCGCAATCGTCGGTGGAACGGGTAATCTCGGCACGGCCCTGGCGCTACGTCTTGCCGCGCCGGGTGTCAAAGTCATCATCGGTTCGCGCGACCCGGAAAAGGCGCGCGCTGTCGTGGACTCCCTAAGACCCAGAATCGCCCACGGGATGATTGAAGGATACGCCAACCAGGAGGCGGTTCAGCAGGCCGAGTTCGTGGTCATTGCCGTGCCTTACGAGGGCCATGCCACCATGGTGGCCGCTCTGAAAGGACAGCTCGGCGGCAAGACCGTCATCGATGCGGTCGTTCCCCTCAACAAAGGCCGACCGTTTGTTCCGGCCGCCGGCTCCGCGCTCCGGGAGGCGCAAGAGATACTGGGAGGCGAGGCTCCGGTGATCGGGGCGCTTCATAATATCTCCGCGGTGGATCTCCAGGATCCCGCTTCGTCCCTGGGTGACGTGTTGGTGTGCGGCGATGATGCCGGGGCGAAAAAGAACGTCATGGAGCTTATCCGGCGGATCGGCGCCAGGACATTCGATGCCGGACCCGCTTCGCATGCCTACGTCATCGAGGGGCTGACCGGTGTGTTGATCTATCTCAATCGCAAGCACAAATCGAAGCATGCCAGCGTGAGGATTACCGGAATCGGCGAATAAGACAAAAAACCGCGTGGAAAGGAGAACTGCCATGGGTTACACCGTTCGTTGGCCAGGCTGGATGGCTGCTCTTTTGTTGTGTTTTGCCCTGTGGGGGTTGGCCGCAGCCGCAGTTCGTGGTGCTCAACCCGTGGAAAAGGGCCGTCCGTCTCTCTTTTTGCCGGAGGAGCGCCGGATCATTCGCGAGTACTTCGCCGGCAGTTACGGTGCGCTTCCTCCTGGACTCGCGAAGCGGGGGGGCAGTCTTCCTCCAGGGCTTCAGAAACAGCTCCAAAAAAAAGGCAGGTTGCCGCCCGGCTTACAGAAACGCCTCGAGCCAATCCCTGCCGATCTCGAGGTCCGTCTGCCCAGAATCCCGGAGATCTGGGGACGCGTCATCCTGGGGCCACACGTGATTCTTATCGACCGTCGCACCGCCCGAATTCTCGATATCATTGAGAATGTCATTGGGCTAGCGACGGAGCGCTGAGGGGGAACGGGTAAGGACCCTTGACAGGCCGCCGGCCTCGCAGTAGAGGAAGCATATTTCGCTTAGTCGTTCCGGAAGTCTTACACGTTTCGTGGAAAGGAGGCTCAAGATGGACATCCAAACCAGCACGGTTCAAGTGAGCGGCGATGAGGGGAAAAAGATGGATCTTTTCATCGCGGCGCCGAGAGGAGACGGGAAAAGGCCAGCGCTGATCACAATCATGGAGGTATTCGGCGTCAACGATCACATGAAAGATGTGACCGCGAGATTTGCCCGCGAAGGTTACGTGGGAGTGTGCCCGGATCTCTACTATCGCCTTGAGAAGCGGGTTGCGCCGAACAGCGACCTGCAGGGGGCCTTTGCGATGCGGGCCACGCTCTACGAGACCAAGATCGTCGAAGATCTCAACCGCGCGATCGCGCTCATCAAGGGCCGGGCCGATGTCAACCCGAACAAGATCGGGATCATCGGGTATTGTTTCGGCGGTCGCGTTTCTTGGCTGGGTGCGTGCCAGTGTCCCGGCATTACCGCCGCTTCCATTTACTATGGCGGCGGGATCGCCGGCGGAGAGCGGGGCGAGAAGAGCCCGGTTGAGCCGGTGGCGATGGCGAACAAGATCAAGGTCCCGCTCCAATGGGCCTGGGGTGATCAGGACCAGAGCATTTCGCAAGAAGCCAGAGAGAAAATTGAGGCGGCGCTGAAGGCGAACAAGGTCAATTACGAATGGCATCTGTACAAAGGCGCCGGCCACGCCTTTTTCTGCGACGACCGCCCGAGCTACCACGAAGCCTCGGCCAAGGACATTTGGCCGAAGACCCTGAGTTTCTTTGCCAAGCACCTGAAAAGCTAAGGGGTTGGTCCTGCCAAAAAGCAAGCCCCGGAGGTTGCTCAGAGGGCGCCCTTTGGGGCTTGTTTTTTTGCGGGCAAGCACGTCGGCGGGTGGACTAAGCTCCCTCGGGGAGCGCGCTCTCGGCTGCGGCCGATGGGTTCATGCCATGAGTCGTGCCGTTTGTAATCGGACGTCCGCAGCCTCCCTCGCGCTCCCTTCGGTCGCCCCCTCGGTTGCGGGCTAGCCCGGATTCCCTCGATTGGTAACTCACAAAATCTTGAGAGAAACCAGTCATTTATGTCGTTCTTTTTTCGGATCGGGGTTAATATTTTCTCTTGGCTCTGTACCCGCTGGTCCACGAAGATGGAATCCCGTGCCGATCTCAAGGATGAGGACCTCGTGGCGAGGTGCCGAGAAGGGGACAAACAGGCATTCGGAGTGCTCGTGCAGCGTTATATGAAAAAAGCCTTCGGCATCGCCTTCGACTACACGCGCGATCGGGAAGCGGCCAAGGACCTGTCCCAGGAGGCTTTTCTTCGCGCTTACTTGCAAATCAAGCGGTTTGATGGCAGGTCGACCTTTTATACGTGGTTTTATCGTATTGTAGTCAATCTCAGCCTGGACTATCTTCGCCGCCGGGGGCGGGCTCGGTGGGAGCGCTTCGATGAGACCGCTGAAAACCCTGCTGAGCGCGCCCCCATGGTGGACTCTTCGACTCCGGATCGGGTGCTGATGGCGCAGGAGACTGTGCTCAGGGTAGCGCGGGCCGTGGAAACGTTGCCGACAAGTCACCGCACGGCTTTTCTTTTAAGGAATCATCAGGGCCTGTCAATCCCCGACATTGCGAGGGTGATGAAAACTACCGATGGAACCGTGAGGGTTTTTCTTCATCGCGCCGTCGCGGCCTTGAGGCAAACTTTAGCGGAGATTGCTTAAGGAGGGATCCAATGATTCGCGACAAAGATGCCCACGGATCAGCGTGCGAGCAATTCGAGGAGAAGCTGGTTCTCTATTATTTTGGCGATTGCCCGCCCGCCGAGCAGGAGAGAGTGGAGGCGCATCTTAAGGAATGCGTCTCGTGTGGGTGCTTTCTGGAGGACATCCGCACCATGCTTCCGAAGACGGCAGATTCCACAAGTATGCCCGATGCCTTCTGGCATGATTATTACGCAGAGGTAATGACCAAGGTCGCTGCGGTTGAACCGCGTGCGTACTGGTGGAAAGAGTGGGTATCTTTCCTGGGGTCTTGGCCCGTCCCGGCTTTCGGCGCAGCGGTCGTTATTATCCTCGCCCTGACTCTGGCTTTTACCAAGGGGATGTGGCGCGCGGATGACCGGGCGGCCAAAGAAATCATCCCCCGGGAAATTGTCGCCGACCCGGGCAAGCTGGACTTCTTTAAAACCATGGACGTACTCGAGTCCCTGGAGTTCCTTGAGGCAGTGGAGGGAACGACATCAACACGTGGGCGAATTCACAGGCTTTGATATCGGCCGGGGGAATTCCTGGAGTTCGGCATCGGCGCGTGTGAGCGTAAGTCCCTAGAGAGGAAAACAAACCAGGAGCCGCAAAGTGAAGCGAACGGTCAAGCATCTGACTTTGGGTCTTCTTTTACTGGTGCCGCTTTTGGGCTGGGCCCAGCAGCCGCCTGAGCGGTGGCGCTATTTGACCCCGGACGAGAAGGAGCAGGTTCAGCGCAACTATGAGCGCTGGCGCACTCTTCCGCCGAAGGAAAAAGAACATTTGCGACAAGAGTGGGACCGATGGCGCGGTTTGCCGCAGGACCGCCGTGACGAGATCATCCGGCGCTTCGACGAGCTGCGCCAGCTTCCGCCTCAAGAGCGCCGGGAGTGGCGCGAGAGATTTGAGAACCGACGAGAACTTTCGCCGCAAGACAAAAAGCGACTGCGCGAGCGCTTGCAAGAGAAGAAATCGGACCGATCCAGAGACAGGGACAAAGAAAGGGACAGGGAGTGAACACGGTTCTGCTGAAAAAATGTTCTCGCATGCTTCGACGGGCTCAGCATGAACGGAAAATCATCAATGCTATCAATGTAATTCCCGTTCGCCCTGAGCCTTGTCGAAGGGTGAACGGGGGTTTTTCAGCGGAATCGAGTACGGACCGACTGCAATCGGATCGGCGCGGCCGGGTTCGTTAACAGCCGGATCTCCGGGTCGTCTAACGGACGAAACGGAGGAGAAAATAAATGAAAAAGCTTTTATGGATATTTCTTCTCGTGGCGGTAATGGCCCCATCCGCGGTCTTCGCTCAGGGGTGGTACGGCGGGCATGGTCGCGGAAACTACGGGTATTACTACGACGGGGGCTACAGGAATCATGGGTACGGTTACGGGTATAGCCGATTGCGCCATTATCGCTATTGGCGCCCGTATTGGTTTTATCACCGGGACTATCGTTGGCGTCATGATAGACCATACGGATACGGCTACTCGCGCGAGCGCTACCGTGACTGGCGATAATGCGTGGTAGAGCCACGAGATGCGGCGCAGCCGGCGGCTTGCGAGAGATCTGATAGCTTGGCAGCGAGAAAGGGGTGGGTTCAATGTTGAAAAAAATATTGCTTGGGATCCTGGCTGGGATAATTTTGGTTCCCAGTGTGAGCTTTGCCGATCACCCGGGACGCTGGCCGCGTCATCGGTACGGATATTACCGGCCAAACAGGGTGGTGGTGCGAAATCATTACGATTATAACGGGGCAGCGATCGCAGCGGGTGTACTTGGCGGCATCGCCACAGGCATCATTCTCGATCGGGTTCTAGTTTCTCCTCCTCCCCCGCCGCAACCGGTTTATTCGCCGCCGCCTCCTCCGCGGCGCGACCCGTACGATTATGGATATTCTGACGGTTATGATCAGGGCGTGCGGCGTGGTAGCCAGGAGCGGTATGAGCAGGGAAGAACGCGCGGCTACGAAGAAGGCTATGAAGATGCGAGGGCCGGGAAGGCGTATTAGCCGCCGCGATCGCATTTTTTTGTTGACGATTCCTCCTGTTTGTTTTATCCTGGCGGCACTTCGCTGTACGGAGGAATTGGAAAGGTGAGTGACAGGGAAAAAAATCTGCTTAAAGTTTTAGGAGCCGTTGTCGTTATTTTTCTCGTTTACCTGGTTGTCTTTTAATTCCGCACCCGAGTATCATTTTTAATCTCTCTTGCCCGTGTTCCGGGGCGAAGGCTAAACAGTTTTTACGTCGGTGCCGGTTGTCCCGGGCGCCCGAGGCATTCCGTTAACTCTTGCCTCGGTCCTTTGGCTTGGACACGGAACACTCAGGGAAGTTTTGTGACCGGACGCTGAAATTCAGCGCAAAAATACTCCACAAGTACTATTGACTGGTATAAGTCACGACTTTAATATTCGCCGTCTATCGAAACATCCAGGAAGGAGACAGCGCGCACACATCGCTCGATAGCGCAGGCTTACTCCCAAGACACTTGGGCTGGAGTACTGGCTAGAATTGCCTTAGGGAAAACCTAGCACTGCATCTTTGAGGCAAGGCAAAACTTGCCGTTCTCTCCAATCCCCTGATTTAAATTCTCTCTTTTTTTCGCTGATCCGCCGGGCTTTCACCTTGGGACCCGGCAACCAATAAACCCTAATCGGGATCGTCAGCCTTTTTTGGCGAAAAGGCTGACGCGATCAGCGGTATAAAAACGAAAGGAAGGAGGCGCGATGGACCAGACAGCATTGGGGCCATAACACTTTTTGTTTCGGCGGTGTCCACATTCTTTAGCGCCCGGCTCCGTTAACTGGCACGGAGTCGTGGTGTAAAAAAGGCGGTAGTGGCTATAAGCCCTCTATTAACCTTCAACGAGAGGAGAAAAAATAATGATGACGCGAATCTACGCAACTGGTTTGTGGATGTTGACGGTGTTACTTTGCTCAACGTGGCTGGCAAGAGCGGAAGCAGCCCAGCAGGACTTCAATCAACTCCTGCGCGGGGATTATGCTTTCACGGGGGAGGCCGTGTGCCTGGCATCATCGGGCTTTACGGACTTTGTCCCGAATAGCACGCCCAGGGCTTTTTCCTTTAGTGTCCAAGGAGTTCGGACGTTTAACGGCGATGGGACGGGGAGCATTGTGGCACGGACCGTCGATTTTCGTCACCCTCCAGCTCCATCGTTACCCCTGATGGCTGGCGGCGCGGCTGACATAAGCGCTGAC
>JACPFH010000194.1 GCA_016183075.1 Deltaproteobacteria bacterium
CCAGAGAGCCGCAAAAACGGTGTACGAGACGCGGCAGGCGATCCATCGCATCCTGCACGGCGCCGACGACCGTCTGCTGGTCATCATGGGGCCGTGTTCGATTCATGACGTGAAAGCCGCCCACGAATACGCCGCCAAGCTCAAGAAGGCGAAGGACCGGCTGGCCGGTGATCTATTGGCGGTCATGCGCGTCTACTTCGAGAAGCCACGCTCCACGGTCGGCTGGAAAGGGCTGATCAACGATCCCGATCTGGACGCAAGCTTCCGCATCAACGAAGGGCTCAGGACGGCGCGCCGGCTGCTGCTCGATCTCAATGAAATGGGCGTGCCGGCGGCGTGCGAGTTCCTCGATATGATCACGCCGCAGTATATCGCCGACCTCGTGTCCTGGGGCGCGATCGGCGCGCGCACGACCGAGAGCCAGGTTCACCGCGAGCTCGCCTCCGGCCTATCGTGCCCGGTCGGCTTCAAAAACGGCACTGACGGCAACATCCGCATCGCGATCGACGCCATCCGCGCGGCGCACGCGCCGCATCATTTCCTGTCGGTGACCAAGGCCGGGCGCTCGGCCATCGTCTCCACCACCGGCAACGAGGACTGCCATCTCATCCTGCGCGGCGGCAAGCAGCCGAACCACGACGCGGCGAGCGTGGATACCGCGGCCAAGAGTCTGGCCGACGCCGCTATCCCGGCGCGGATCATGATCGACTTCAGTCATGGTAACAGCGCCAAAGATGCTGAGAAGCAAATAGATGTGGGACGCGAGGTCGCGGCTCAGATCGCCGGCGGCGACGGGCGCATTTTCGGCGTGATGGTCGAGAGCCACCTCAAGGCTGGCCGCCAGGACCTGCTGCCGGGCAAGGAACTCGTGTACGGCGTGAGCATTACCGACGCCTGCATCGGGTGGGAAGAAAGCCACAGGCTCCTCGACACCCTCGCGGACGCGGCGCGCCAGCGCGGCCTCAAGGAAGAGGCGGAAACTGAGGCGGAATAGAGCCGCCGACGAATCCAGAGCGATAACGGGCAAGATGCTCAGCGCTTAGGGCTGGCGCTCCCAACTCCTCATTTGATCAAGCCGGGACATTCGAAGGCCGCCACAGGCAGGACAAGCCAAAACGAGACCGCAAGCATGCTTAGGAAAGCTGACAATACCTTCATAGTCTTATTTTTCCTAAAGACCCAAGAGCTCTTCGATTCGCGCTTGGTCGAAGCCCACCACCGCCTCGCCATCGATCACCGTCACCGGCGTGCTCTGGTAGCCCATGCCCAAAAGCTCCTTCAGCGCGGCCTGATCCTCACGGACATTCTTATCGACGAACGAAATTCCCTTTTGAGAAAGAAACTCTTTCTCCCGGTTGCAAGGCCCTCAAGTCGGCTGCGAGTATACGATGACAGTCTTAGCCATTGGCAATCTACCTCAAACCGTAAACTACCCGCCCGTGGCGGAAGAGTCAATATCCCTTCCATACAAGTTTTTAGTTTTGAATTTCGAGTTGCCCACCAGAAACCGAACACAAAACTGCTTCGAGGTCTTGAAATGAGGCAGGGTCGCAAAGCTTGCTCCCAAGACAGACCGCTTTAAACCCGAGCGGGGATCTGGTAGTTTCATCTTCGAGCTTTTTCGCGCACAAGGGGAGCAGGCCCACGCAACACGCAATGCGAACCCGCAGAAGAGAACAGGCGGTGGTCACCAAGCTTGCCGCTTCAGCTCTAACCCTGTTCGTTCTTTTTCTGCTCACGGGGTGGACCACCAAGGTTACGCCACCCCAATCTTCGACTTCCGCCGAGCTGTCCGGGCACGTGCGGTATCTCGCCTCGGAAGAACTCATGGGTCGTGCCGTAGGCACGGCGGGCATTGACCTTGCCCGAAACTATATCGGCGAGCAGTTCGCAAAATACGGCCTGCTCCCCGGAGGCGACAACGGCACGTATTTCCAGGCCGTAGAAGCCGCGACCGGCCTGAAACTCAAGGATGCAAGCGAGGTTGCCGTCGCAAACGCGCGCCTGGCGCCGGATCGCGAGTGGACCGCGCTCGGCTTTTCTGCCTCCGCAAGGGTCGAAGGCGAGATGGTCTTCGTCGGCTACGGCATTACGGCCACCGACTATGGCTACGATGACTATGCCGGCATGGACGTCAAGGGGAAGATCGTAGTGGTTCTGCGCTATGAGCCGCCGCCCAAAGACGGTGGTAGTCCGTTCCGAAAGCATCCGCAGTACTCGCGCTACGCTGAGCTGCGCACCAAGGCACAAACCGCGCGCGGCCACGGGGCGGCGGGAATGATCCTCGTCGATCTCAACTCGGCCGAGGAGAGCGAAAAGGGGTTGCTTTCACTCGCAAGAACTTCTTCAACCAGTGACGCCGGGATCGTCTCTGTGCAGGTAAGCCACCGATCTCTGGAGAGAGCGTTGGCCGGAACCGGGCTCTCGCTTCGAGCCCGCAAGGAAAAAATCGACCGAGATGAAAAGCCGGCTTCCATCCCTTTAGGCTGGAAGGCGTCTCTGGGTATTCAAATCGAAAGGATAACCGCGAAGGCGGACAATGTGATCGGCATTTTGCCCGGTTTCGAATCCCGCGCAAAGGACGAACACATTGTTATCGGGGCGCATTACGATCATATCGGACTCGGCCATTACGGCACGCGGGATACAAGCGCCGAGGGACGGATTCACCACGGAGCCGATGACAACGCATCGGGAACCGCCGTTCTTCTCTGGCTCGCAAAGGAGCTAAGCCGCCAGCCCCGCCGGCTCCCCGTAGCCGTCATCTTCGTCGCCTTCACGGGAGAGGAACTGGGCCTTTACGGCTCCCGGCAATACGCTACGCGACCAGCGCTTCCCCTTTTATCAGCGAAAGCCATGATCAACCTGGACATGGTCGGACGACTAAGAAACAATCGCCTCATGGTGGCAGGCGCAGGTACGGCCAAAGAGTTTCGCGAGATATTAAACCACGCCGAGCTTGGCCTTAGTTTAGACGTGAGTCCGGGTGTCGGTCGAAGCGACCACGTCTCTTTCTATAATCTGAACGTGCCCGTCCTCCATTTCTATACCGGGGTCCATGAGGACTACCACCGGCCCACAGACACCTGGGAAAAATTGAATTTCGAAGGGATGGAGAAGGTCGGTCGTTTTGTCTTACATACCGCAACCAGGGTCGCCGGCATGAGCGGGCCGCTGACTTTTTCTCGCGTGCCACCCAATGCCGGCAGGCGGGAGGAGCTTATCCCCACTTCTCCCCCCCGGGCTCCAAATCCCTGATCACCACGTTTCCCCCGCGGATCACAAAGTCAAATGTCCACGGCGGCCTCGGCGCGGGCCCCGAGAGCACCTTCCCGCCTTGAGCGGGATCGAAAGCGCTTTGGTGACAGGTGCATACCAGCATGGGATTGGCAAACTCCTCGACCGTCAAGGGAAAAGGCGCGTCAGCCCGCCGTCTGTAGAAGTTGATCGGACAGCCTTCATGGGGACAGATCCGGCTGATAGCATACAAGCCGTCCTTCAGAGCCAGCCGGTTTGCGATGGCATCGGGAACGCGAATGACATAACCCGGAAAGGTACTCGGCTGCAAGCCGCGATGCGTTTTTATCTTTTTGGTAAATTCGATCTCGGCGAAGGACCAGGGCGATCTGAGCCGGGCGAGCGGGACTTTAGCCTCGGAAGGCGCGGCCGCGCCGTGAACGCTCCCTTTTTTGAAAAAAGAAAGGGACAGGGATGCTCCTGCCCCCAACAAACACCTCAGAAGGCGTCGACGAGCTATCATGAGAACCGGTTACAGCCCCGGCTCTCCTTCTCGCACGGGATATTCTCCAAAGAGTTCCCCCGGCCGGCCCGGGTCCCATTGCGAGGCCTTTGGGTCCACCCCCGTTACGACGATCTCATCTTTCTTAATGTCAAATTCAAACTTCCATAACGGCTGTTTTGCCGGGCCTTTTACCACTTTGCCCCCCTGCCCAAGATCAAAGACACTCCGATGGCAAGGACAGTACGCCATCGGGTTCTTAGCGTCGATATCTGCGACCGCCCGGATCTCATTTTTATCCTGGAGATAAGTGGTCACGCAGCGTTGGTGGGTGCAATGCAGATCGACGACATAAAACTTCCCCTTCACCCCGCCACCCCTTTTCTCCGCCACATCATCAGGCAAACGGATTACCAGGCCCGGGATGGTCTCTTCGGTGACCGTCTCTTTTTTGTAGACATCTTTGGAGCGGACCTTCAAACGGTACGGGAATGAAACAGAGCTCCAGGGTTGCGTCAACTCAGAAACCTTGGCTACCCTTAGCGGAGCCGCGGCAATCGCCGTATCCGAGCCCAACCCGATAAAACGGGCCAAGTAAGCATCCAGGAACCTTACGAACGGCAGCGCCAGTAAGAGCTTGACTACTCTTCGTCTACTTGGAGCCCGAGAACTTTTTGCCATAAATAGCCCTCCCCAGCCTGCTCCGTGCTGCCTACCCTTCGGCGGTGAACCGCTCAGGGCGGTCGAACCGTTGCCTATCGCCTCGTGTTTCCTGATTTCTTCCTGTTGCCTATTGCCTATCGCCTTCTTGCTTATTCCAACCTCACCAGCTTGCTATTCCCGTTGTCCGCGTACCAAACGTACCCCTTAGGGTCAACAACGATGTTACGAACCCGGCTTCTTTTTAGCGGCATCGGCCACTCCGTCCATTTCCCCGTCTTGGGCTCAAACCTGCTCACCTGGTTGCTGATGAATTCTGCGACGTAGAGATTTCCCGAGCCGTCGGAGGCAATGGCATACGTCCCTGCCTTAGGGGAGGAGGGAGGCGTGAACTCCTTCTGTTCCAAAGTCTTGGGGTGGATATAGCCGATCTTATGGGCATCCCACTCCGCGTACCAGATCAATCCCTGCGGGTCGATAGTCAGCCGGCGCGGACCCGACTTGGGCGTCGGGGTCTTATGCTCCGTGACCGTCCCGCTCTTGGTGTCCAGTTTCCCCACGTGCTCAGCGCCGACCATCGCAAACCAGACGTTACCGTCAAGATCGACCTGAATGCCATATGGCCGGGCCTTACGCGTCCGCGTGGCATACTCCCAAGTCTGGCCGGTCTTAGGGTCCAGCTTGACGATTGTGCTAAGCCATTCGTTGGTCGAATAGAGGTAACCGTCCTTACCCATCATGGGCGTGTGGATCCTGCCCACTCCGCCCCGAGCTCCTTCTCTCTTGCCTCCCGGGGGAACAGGAAACTCGGTGATCATGCCGGTTCTTGGATCGAGCCGGCCGATCTTGTCCTTGCCCGCCTCGGTGAACCACACGATGCCATCCTTATCCACAGTGATTCCGTGAGGTTGAGATTCGGGAGTTGGGATTGAATACTCGGTGAATTCCTTTTTCTCCGGATCGAGCTTACCCACCCGGTTGGCTCCGTAAGCTACATACCAGATATTCCCCTGAGCATCAGACGCAAGGCAATGGGGACTCGCATAGTCGAGCGGCATGTCATAGACCGTAAACTTCCCTTTGATCACGCGCGCCCCCGGCCGAAAGTTGATGAAGGAATCCGCGCCGTTGCCGTAAAGCTCGCCAAGGCCGCCGCCGAGCGAGAACCACAATCCCAAGGCAAAAAAGACCGCCCCTTTAACATGAATTTTCATAAACACCGCCTGTGGTTAGATCGTGACCAGGCGCATTCTATTAGGCACCGGGCGAAGCTGTCAACAGGCCGGAATCGTAACATTTTTGAACAAACATATAGCGAGGGACCGCCCGTATGTGCTATGAATGGCCGAAGGACGCATCGCAGGTGAAGGAGGTCTCAGGCGTATGATAAAGCTTTACCAGTTTCCCCCCTCAACCAACTCACGCAAGGTCCGCATCGTTCTGATTGAAAAGGGGTTGGATTTCCAGAGGGTCAACCTCGACCTCGCCAAAAGAGAACACAAAAGCCCCGATTATCTAAAAATCCACCCTTTCGGCCAGGTGCCCGCGCTCGACGATGACGGCTTCATCGTGTACGATTCGACGATCATCAACGAATATCTGGAAGACGAGTATCCCTATCCATCCCTTCTGCCCAAAGACTCCGAAGGGCGCGCGCGGGCGCGGCTGATGGAAGACTTCCGTGACGAACATTTGAACCCGCACTTCACCACGGTCTACCGCGAATTTCGCTCCAAGCCTGAAGGGCAGCGGGACCAAAAAGTGATCGACCAAGCCAAAGCGGAGATTATCAAATGCTTCGACCGGATCGAGAGTGAGTTGGAAGGAAAGGAATACCTGGCGGGCAGCTTCAGCCTCGCTGACATTGCCTTCATGACGAACTTCGATCTCTTAGAGCGCTTCCAGATCCCGGTGGACCCAAAATACAAAAACATGCGCGCCTGGATGGAGCGTCTCAAAGCCCGGCCCAGTTACGCCGAGTCCGCGAGCTAAACCGCATATTCATGAAAGCCAGAGGGGGACGAGGATGAAGGCCGCGGACGTCCGACTACAGGCGGTACGAATCATGGCACGAACCCATCGGCCGCGGCCTGATAACTCGGCCCCCGATAGGCTTTC
>JACPFH010000195.1 GCA_016183075.1 Deltaproteobacteria bacterium
CGGGCTTGTGCGCAAAAAATCCTTCTGCCGGTCCGAGATCGACAACGTTCAGGCCGTTAAAGTTTCCACCCAGCTCAGCCGTGATAAGATCCCATAGCACTTGGGAAAAATTGTCGAGGTTATATGGTCTATTTGCCCGACGCCCGCCAATTGAATAGGTGGTGTACGAATCCGATAAACGAATGTCGTGATAGTATCCCCCCATAGACAGACGCGCGAGATGAAATACAGCACTGGAAACCCTGAGGTCACGGGTTTTCCAGGCAGCCTTTATAGCGGAGTGGATCGCGTACGGAAGCAGCTTCCCCCGCTCAACTCCCCCATAAACCGGACGAAGTACCGAGCCTAAGAGCGCTTTAGAGCTGGTCAAGCCAACCATTTGATTTATAGGCCACGAAGGCGATGTCACGGCTTGTGGACATAGTCGTGCGGCAGCGTCCGGATCGCGCTCCAGTCGCTCTCGATCCAATCCACGACCTCGCGAAGCCCCTCCGCCAGCGCAACTCTGGGCGCCCATCCCAGGGTCGTGCGTGCCAGGGTAGAATCAATCACATAAGCGGCGTCCTGGCCGGGCCGCTCTCCTGCGGTAACGGCAGCCTCTTCGAAATGCCTCCCCACGAGGTCACAGACCATCCGCACGATATCCCGAACGGCGCAGCCATCAGAAGGGGAAAGATGGTAAATGGCGCCGGCTTCGCCTCTTTCCATGGCGGCAAATTCTCCCCTCGAAACATCGCGGATGTGGATGTAGGACTTGACCGCCACACCGCCTCCATGAAGCTCGATCGGTTTTCTCAACTTCAAGTAGACCACAGACCTCGGGATGATTTTATGCAACTGCTGGTGCGCCCCATAAACGTTGGTGGAGCGAATCATGACGAGCGGGAAGCCAAAATGTTTCACCAATGTGAACAAAAACAGATCCGCTGCGGCCTTCGAAGCGGCGTATGGCGTGCTTGGATTCAGTCCCGCTGACTCCGTAACCCTTCCGCTGCAGGTGCCGTAAACTTCCGGCGAAGAGATATGGACGTAACGCCGCAGATAGCTCCGCGTTCGTAGCGCGTTGGTGAGCCTCGCCAGAGCCACCACATTGGTCTGAAACCACTGCTCGGGACGTTCCCAGCTCGACGCAACCTCGCTCTGCGCTGCGAAGTTAACGACGTATTCGGGCTCGAAAGCATCCAACAACGCGATAATCTCCGGCATGTGCAGGTTCAAATCCAACTGATGAAACTTAAATTTCGGTCTGATGTGACGTTTGTAAGGCAAAAAGAGCGGGCTCTTCTCCGCCGAGCGACTGATGCCGATGACTTCGCTTCCCTCGTCTTCCAGGAGCAGATCGATGAAGTCGCTTCCAGAGAACGAATTGCTTCCGATGACGGCAACTTTTCTCCGGGACATCCTACCAGCGCTCCAATCGCAGCTCCTCAGGTGCGGTCCCGCTTCTCCTAAAACGGACCGGTAAAGCTCGGATCGGGCACATCCAGGGGCACGGCCGGCGCCAGTTCCGCCATACGACCGTCTCCACTGAGCCCGATCATTCTCCGGGCGGCCGCGGCGACATGGGCCGCGTGCGGATAAAAATAACGGGACAGCTCAGGGGCCGTAGGCGCAGGACAATCAGGGAGGGCCACCCGGCATGGGGCGCTCTTGAGATAAGGAAACGCTTTCTCCGCAACACGCGCCACAATCTCGGCGCTGAAGCCGACGTTCTTCCAGGCAGTGTCGGCTACCAGAAGCCGACCGGTCCTCGCCACCGATTCCATGATGAGCGTCTCGTCCAGCGGATTCAGCGTCCGGACATCGATGACTTCCGCTCCGATTCCCTCCTCCGCCAGCGTCTCCGCAGCCCTGAGCGCCTCCAGTGTCATGTACGAGGTGGCGGTTATCGTCAGGTCGCTTCCCTCGCGAACCACCTTCGCCTTGCCCAGCGGTACCTGATACCAGCCGGCGGGCACCGGGCCGGAGACATTGTAAAGCCAGCGGTGCTCGATGAAGATCACCGGATTATCCTCCTCGATGCTCGCGATCAGCAGACCCTTGGCATCGTGAGGCGTGGCAGGCATGACCACCTTGAGTCCCGGGACGTGCGAAAACCAGGCCTGAAGGCTCTGAGAATGCTGCGGCCCCTGGCCCCAGCCCCGGCCGATGATCATCCGAATCACCAGAGGGACGGACATCTGCCCTCCAAACATGTAGTGCCACTTCGCCGCCTGATTCACCATTTGTTCGATCGCTAACAGGGCAAAGTCAACTCGCTGATGCGTCATGATGGGCCTCATGCCCACGAGAGCCGACCCGATCGCCACTCCGGTCATGCCGTTCTCCGACGTGGGCATATCCATGACACGCAGCGTCCCGTATTTCTGCTGTAGACCCAGAGTGCTCCCGAAGACGCCCTTGGGGTCCGGCACCCCCAGTCCCATGACGTAGACGCGCGGGTCTTTGGCCATGCACGTGTCGATGGCCTCGTTGATGGCTTGAGAGAATTTCAGCTCTCGGTCGTCCACGACCATATCGCTCCCGACGGATTACGGACTACAGATGTGGTCGAAGAGCTGCTCCTCCTCGGGAGCCGGGCTCTCTTTAGCGAACACGACTGCTTCTCGGATTTCTGCCTCCAAGCTCGCCGCCATCTCGCTGATATCACCCTGACGGAGGAGGGATTCCCGCACCAGGCGCTCTTTCATCCGATCGATCGGGCAGCGTTGTCTCCACTCTTGAAACTCTGCCTCGGAGCGATAACCAAGGTCATTGTCATAATAGGGCCCGCAGTGCTCTCGCCAGCGATAGGTCTTGAACTCCAAGAAAGTGGGTCCGCCACCGCGACGGGCTTTACGTACGGCCCGCTCCGCCGCTTCGTAAACCTCCACGACATCATTGCCATCCGCCTGATGACTTTCCACGCCGTAACCCTTAGCGAGCTCAAAAATCTGCCTGCCCTCGGGCTGGCGCACGGCCAGCGGGGAATAAACGGAATAAAAATTATTTTCGCACACAAACACGACGGGCAATTTCTTGAGAGCGGCGAGGTTGATGCTCTCGTGAAACACACCTTCCTCGGTGGCCGCCTCGCCGAAAAAGACGACGGTTACGCGGCCCTCCCCCCGCATTACCGTGCCAAGCGCAGCTCCGACGCCGATGGGAATCGTGCTCCCGACAATCGGGGTAGCTCCGAGAAATCCCGCCGAAAGGTCTACCAGGTGCATGGATCCGCCTTTCCCCTTTGAGCACCCCGTCACCTTCCCGTATAGCTCGGCCATCATGGCCTTCAGATCTCCACCTTTGGCGAGATAGTGTCCGTGCGACCGGTGGCCGCTGAGCACGTAGTCATCCCGAGCCAGATTGGCGCAGGTCCCCACGGCAATCGCTTCCTGGCCGATGCAAAGATGCACCGGGCATCTCATCTCCTGCTCCGGGTAGAGCGCCGCGATCTTCTCCTCCACCATCCGGATGCGGAGCATCTCGGAAAACAATCGCTTGAGGATCTCGCGTTCCATAAAAGCCCGATTTGCCCCCCTAAGTGAGACCTAGATGCTGCATGCTTTTGATGTTGTAGTAGCGGATATCCGTCATCGGATTGGGAATTCTGCCATCCCGAAAGGCCGCCACCAAGTCACACACGGCATCTTCAATGGTTCGCTTGGGCGCAAAACCCAACTCGCGCTTTATCTTCTCTGAAGAGATGTGATAGGAACGATGATCGTCCGTTGGGGTCGTCACTATTTCAACTCGCGTTCTGTGATTCACATCGCGTTCCACTATACCTCGAACGATCTCCGCGATCTCAGCAACCGTGTAGTTCTGGTAACCAGCGTTAAAGATCTTCCCAGCTATCGCACCGTCCGGAACGTACAAGAGCATCAGGTAGAGGTCCACCACATCTTCAATGTGGATGTTCGGACGCATCTGACTGCCACCGAAGATCGTAATCCGCCCCATATTGACGGCATGGTTGGTTAGAATATTGACGGTCAAATCGAGCCGCTGCCGTGGAGAGTAGCCGCAGACCGTAGCCGGCCGGATGACCACGGTGGTGAAGTCCGGTGATTGGCTCTCCAGCAAGATGGGCTCGCACAGCCCTTTATACTTGTTGTAGTCGGTGATCGGGACCAACGGGTGGTCTTCAGCGACGTTCTGTGCCCCGCTAACTCCATACACGCTCGAAGTAGATGCGTAAACGAATCTTCGCACTCCGCTCTCTTTGCCGATCCGCACGAGCGGACCGAAGGCGTCGTAATTGATCGAGCGGCTCAGCACGGGGTTGAGCTCGAAGCTTGGGTCGTTGGAGATACACGCCAGGTGGATGACGGCATCACAGCCGCGTAGGTTTTGCCGGAGCAAATTTTGGTCGCGGATGTCCCCTTTGATCTGCTCTAAACGGGGATGGTCCTTGACACCATCCAGCGCGTTTTGCCCGAAAATGTACAAATCCAACACCCGGACCCGGTAGCCGCTCTGCAGCAGCTTGGGCACCAACACGCTGCCGACGTAACCAGCCCCTCCGGTGACAAGTACGGTGTCTAGTTGCTTCACGACGCCTAGGCTTCCTTACTTCATCATCGAGATGATGTGCTTGGCGATCGAGCTCTTGTGCAGGGTCGCGCGATTGCCCAATTCCGCCACCATCTGCGCGCCCGCCACGTTTCCGATAAAGCCGACGATATCCCACGGCGCGCCATGCGCCACCAGGAGTGACGTCACTGCGAGCACGGCATCGCCGGCCCCAACGCGGTCTGTAACACGTGTCGCCAGAGCCGGGACTTCGGTAAAGCCGCATTCCGGCGCATAGTGAAGGCTCCCGTCTTTCCCCTGCGTCACGGTAAAGCGCGGGCAACGGACGCGCTTCGTGACCTCGAGCACGAGCTCGCGGGACTGGCCATGCCGCATCCGAGTTTCCAACGCGACCTCGTGCATAGCCAAGCATACATAGTCGGCACGCGGGTACTTGGCGATCGTATTGAAACCTCGGTTCCCGGCATTGGCTTGTGTATTAACGGCAAGGAAACGCCCCTTTTCCGAGAGCAGCGCGATGGTGCGAGGGCTAAACAATCCGTGCCCATACTCCGCTGCCAGGACCAAATCGTAATCCCCCAACGCGCCGTTCAGATGGTCCGCCAGTTCCGATTCCACCCCGGGATCCAAGGGAGCGTCCTGCATCAGATAGATCTCGAACATCCGCGCCCCGGTGTGGTTATCCACGAAGCGCCGCTTGTGAATGGTTGGGGCGCCGCGCCAAGTCAGCAGCACCGGTCGCACGTTGGGGAGCAAGGCTTCCCGAACGAAATCCTCACGCCGCTCGGAATTTCCGAGAAGTGTAACC
>JACPFH010000002.1 GCA_016183075.1 Deltaproteobacteria bacterium
GCAATCCAGATGATAAGGTCCTGCGACCCGGGAGGGCTTACCCGATCGGATTTTCGATTTTCGACGACACCGTGTCCAACCGGCGGCATTACGTGACACTGCCGCTGACCCTAGGGCTCGGTGTGGATGGGGCCGTGAGGGCAGTAAAAGTCGGTCCCTAGCCCGACACGGGCTCTTGCCAGCCAGAGGTTGCCTTAGGGCCGCTTGGAGGCGCGTACCGGGATTGTAGGAATAAGGTTGCTCTTCGCGTAGCGACGACCTCCAGCCATCAGATCCGGGCCAATAGCTCTTCCCGAGCGAGGTGACGATGGGCAGGAAAGCCGGGTTCCGCCCTGCACCGGGCATCCTCGCGTTTGCGGAACAACCGGTGTTTTGCTATATCGATTTCCGATAACGCAAACCAGTATATCGAGTTATAGGTGAGTTTTCTCGCTGCTGCCGGTATTTGCCTTGCCGCGCTGTTGGTCGCCGCAATGGTACTCATGAGCGGCTTTGGGCTGGGAACCCTGCTGACGCCGCTATTTGTCCTTTTCTATGACATCAAGATCGCTGTCCTCCTCGTCGCCATCGTCCATTTCTCCAACAACCTCTTCAAATTAGGTCTTTTTTTTCGGCACTTGGACATGGCGATTCTTAAGCGGTTTGGAGCCCTGAGTATCGTGGGTGCCCTTGTCGGGTCGCTTCTGCAAGCGTGGTTCCAAAGCGGAACACTAAAGATCGGTCTTGGGATCTTGCTGGTTATCTTGGGGGCAGTGGAATTCCTGCCCTCTCACTTTTCGTGGCGCATACTTGTGGCCACCGCAACGATCATCGCATGCCTGATCGATGTCACGCGAATCCCCATCTATCTGCTGAATTATCGTCACGCTGTGGTCACGGCTTGGCCTTATCTAATAGCCACTATCCTTTCTGCCTTCGTTGGAACGCTAGTCGGGAAATGGCTGCTGGACATCGTCACTCTCGGCGCGTTCCGAAGGGTTGTGGCCGGATCTGTCGTGGTCGTGGGCATAGCTATGGCTACGGCGTTGATTTAGGGCCGGATGAAAATAAGACTCAAAAAAGATAGGACAGATCAAGATCTCTACAGAGGGATAATCCGGCTTCACATCCTTCACCACGCTGCCAAAGGGCCTGTCTTCGGCCTCTGGTTTATCGAGGAACTCGCTCGACATGGGTACAAGCTTAGCCCTGGCACTCTCTATCCATTACTTCACGGACTCGAGCGGAAGGGATACCTCCGGTCAACAAAAGAAAGTTTGGGAAGGCGCTCGCGCCGAGTCTATCGAGCTACCTCTCTGGGGCGCAAGGTTCTCGCAGCCGCCAGAGAAAAAGTTAGCGAGCTTTTCGGCGAGCTGTTTGAGAATGAGTGAACCCAAGGAGGTGACCGGAGCATTATGAATGAGCGCGCTGAAACTGCCACGGACGAAGTCGTGCACGTTCGAAGCCACGTTTCACTCCTGGAGATTCTCTGGGTCTCCACGCGATTGGGGCTGACCTCTTTCGGTGGCCCTATCGCCCACCTGGGTTACTTCCACGAGGAATACGTGAAACGCAAAAGGTGGGTCGATGAACAAAGCTACGCCGATCTAGTGGCTCTGTGCCAGTCTCTTCCCGGCCCGACCAGCAGCATGGTGGGTACTGCAATAGGATTCGCCCGCGCCGGCGTGGCTGGGGGACTCGTGCACTGGTTTGGCTTCACGCTGCCATCGGCACTCGCGTTGATCGCGTTTGCGTACGGCATCGGAGCCGTTGCCCCGGCAAGCGGCGCCGGATGGTTGCACGGGTTAAAACTCGTTGCCGTGCCGGTCGTTGCCCTGGCGGTCTGGGGAATGGCGCGCGCGCTATGTCCTGATCGCGAGCGCGCCACGCTCGCCATTCTCACGGCCATCGTCGCTTTGGCATGGCCGACTGCGCTCGGCCAGGTCCTCCCCATCATTGCTGCTGGCCTCATCGGCTGGCGCCTTTTCCCTCCGCCAAACACACCTCCGGCCCTTCATATTCGGGTCCCGATCAGCCGCTGGGTTGGGACGGCTTCATGGGTGCTTTTCTTTGGACTTCTGCTTGTCCTCCCCTTGATCCGCCAAGCGGCTTCCAGTCAAACTCTATCAGTATTCGACAGCTTCTATCGCGCTGGCGCACTTGTTTTCGGCGGGGGCCACGTTGTCCTGCCCCTATTGCAGGCCGAAGTCGTGGCGCCGGGTTGGGTAACAAACGATCAGTTCGTCGGTGGCTACGGCGCGGCACAAGCCGTTCCCGGGCCTCTTTTCACCTTTGCCGCTTATTTGGGCTGGGTGATGCAGCCACCGCTCAATGGCTGGGCCGGCGCGTCGGTGGCGCTCGTCGCAATCTTCCTTCCAGGCGTTCTGATGACGCTTGGCGCGTTGCCATTTTGGGACATACTCCGTACACGCGCGAGCTTTCAATCTGCGATCCGCGGCATCAACGCGGCCGTGGCTTGTGGTTGCGCTGACGGCTGCCGGAGGAGAACTCCTGGCCCGCATCTGAGACAATCGCGCCGCAGATGGCAAACAGGAGCCTTGCGTCCCTCGCAAAGCCGCCATGCCGATCCATGGCTAAAACCGCGCGACAGCGTCCCTAAGAAGGAGAAGTCCCACGGTGGTGAGCACCGCGGCCATCAAATAGAGAAGGGTCTCCACTTTTATCTTAGGCGTCAGATGGGCGCCGAGATAACCTCCCGCCATTCCTGTGGCGCCCATTAAGACCAGAACTGGATAGTCGACCTGCCCGCGCGCGACGTGTCCAACCCAACCAAAGCTGCCCATGAGAAAGCCGATGACGAGATTGCTGCCCGCTGCGATGCGCGGATCGAGATCGAGAATGGCGATGAGAGCCGGCAGGCGAAGCGTGTTCAGAATGAGGCCGACGGCGCCCCCCAAAAGCCCGATGCCAAAACCGGCCACCGCCTCGGCCGCGATTTGGCCCCGGCTCCAGCGCCATAGACCGGAAGCCGGCAGCGGGCTGCTTGCCGCCATAACGGGCGCCAACCGCGGCGTTCTCTTTGCCGCGCGCACCCAAAGCTCGATCCCCTGCCAGACTATTAGCGTGCCGGCGATGGCGATGAGGAGCCCGCCGTGAACAAGCGCTGCCGTAAAGCCGCCGATGAAAGCGCCAATGACGGCCGGGATTCCTTGCACAGTAACGGCGCCGAAATCCACTCGCCGTTCGCGCAGGTGTTTGTACGAGCCCGTGAGCGCGCCCAACGTACTGACGAGGATGTTCGTCCCCGCAGCCGTCGCCGGCGGCATGCCGAGAAGCAAAAGAAAGGGTAGGCGAACGGTGCCCAGAGCAAGGCCGACGACTCCGCCCGCTATGCCAACCACCAAGGACAGGAGCGTGAGAAACAACGCTTGCCAGATCAGGACATTCGATGGGAAGCCGAAAGAGCTAAGCGGCTCGGTCACTCTTAGCCGCCCCCTGATGCGCTGGTCATGGAATTCATCCGGCCACCGTCGACGGCCAGGATGGCGTTCGTAATATAACTCGCCTTTTCTGATGCCAGAAAAACCGCCGCCTCCGCCACATCCTCCGGTTGGCCAATGCGCCGAAGTGGGATGGAATCATATTCCAACTTTCTGTTTCCCATATCCTTGCTTCCGATGGGCGTTCCGACGATGCCGGAGACGATGCAGTTGACTCTGATCTTATAGGGTGCCAGATCCACGGCTGCCTGCTTGGTCAGGGCGAAAATACCACCCTTGGACACTGAATAAGCGGCTCTTCCAGGACTTCCCCTTTCTCCCGACGCCGCGGAGATGTTGATGATGGCTCCCCCTGCGTGCTCTTTCATGATCCTGGCTGCGTGCTGGATGCAGAGAAAATATCCGGTGAGGTTTACCGCAAGGACTTGACTCCATTCCTCCAGGGTCATCTCCAGAACGCCGTCTCTTGAATGCTGGGCCAGGCTGTTGACTAGAATATCGAGCCTGCCGTGTTTCGCTCTGATATGGTTAAAGAGCGCCTGAATCTGCTCCGGTCGGCTGACATCTGCGGCGAAATAGTCTCCGTTGAGCTCCGACGCGATCCTCTTTGTGTCTTCCTCGTGGCGGGAGTGAATAATAACTTTGGCTCCTTCCCGCGCGAACGCCCGGGCGATACCCAGGCCGATGTTATTCGTGGAGCCTGTAACCAAGGCGACCTCATTCTTTAGCAACATGGCAGATCTCCTTTCTCTTTCTCGGTAGCAGGCAGAGGGTACCCCAGCGCCTTTGCCTGTTCAACATGCTCGGGGATTGCCCGCGCGCCCGATTTCCTCTATCAATTAAATTGCCGGGAAAACGGCGGCAAGGAGGCAATCATGAAGCTGAGGTTTGGATTGGTTGTCACTCTATCGGGCCTGATCGGCCTTCAGGCCTGCGCCAGCCAGAGGGTCATGCTGGTCCATCCCCAAAGTGGCTCGACAGTGAGGTGTGAGGAGGAAGGGGTTGGGATGATGGCGGGAGCGGTCGGAGCCCAAGTGCAGGATTGTCTGGAGAGGTATCGCGCCAAGGGCTACGTTGCGACCGATGATCTCACACGCGAGCAGCGCGCGGACTTGGAGCGGCGCGGGATCTTGCCCAAGGCCGAAGAGCCTCCAGCACGACCCGGCTCCTATTAGCCGCCCAGGGTGATCATCTCGATCTTTTTGGTTTGTCTAGGGTCGTAGTTGGCAGATTGGAGGGCCTCGAGACGTTCGTCCGAATATCTATCCTTCCTATTTTTCCAAATCCCGGCGATGAACTCGGAAATCTCTTCATCCGCAGACCCTTTTCTCAGCAGGCCCTTCAGGTCATGGCCGACTTGAGAGAAGAGACACGTCACCAACTTCCCGTCGGCGGTGAGCCTCGCCCGGGTGCAGGTGGAGCAAAAAGGCTCCGTGACGGAGGCGATCACTCCGAGGTCTCCTTTTCCGTCAACAAATGCGTAGTCTACCGAAGGCGCGTGA
>JACPFH010000196.1 GCA_016183075.1 Deltaproteobacteria bacterium
AATGATTTCAAAGGAGCCTCCGTTCGCCCTGAGCCCGTCGAAGGGTGAACGGAGAGTTTGTCCGTAGCCTGTCAGGGGGGAACCGCACAGAAAGGGGTTAATCCGATGGCAGAGAAGGAAGCAGTGGAAATTCCGGTCGCGAACGGCGCGGAGGCTTTTCTGGAGCAGATCCGGGGGCTCGGCGCGGTTCGGTATATTTTCGCGAACACCGGGACGGACCACGGTCCGATCATCGAGGCGCTGGCCAGAACGGCCGGAGAAGATCCCTCGGACGTTCGGCCGCTGGTCGTTCCGCATGAGATGGCCGCCGTTTCCATGGCTCACGGCTACTACAACGTCACCGGCAAACCCCAGATGGTCCTCGTCCACACTTTGCCCGGAACGGCGAATGCCCTGGGGGGCATCCTCAACGCGCAATCGGCGAACGTCCCGCTCTTTCTGGTTGCGGGAAGAACGCCGGTCACGGAAGGCGAGCTTCCGGGAGGAAAAAGCCGGATGATTCATTGGCGGCAGGAATCCAGGGACCAGGGCGCCTTCGTCCGTGAGTTCGTAAAGTGGGACTATGAGGTCAGGTCTAACCGGAATCTGGCCACCGTGGTTTCGCGCGCTTATAAAATCGCGCTGAGCGAGCCTCGCGGTCCGGTTTACCTGGTTCTGCCAAGGGAATGGTTGTGCGAGCCTTTGCGCGCGACGCGCCTGTTTCGAGACTCCCTCGAGCCGGCGACGAAGATGCAGGCCGAGGGCGGAGCGCTGGAGAAGGTCGCCGGCCTTCTGATGGCGGCCGAGAGTCCCCTGATCGTCACCAAGTATTTGGGACGGAATCCCGAAGCGGTGGCTTCCCTCGTGGAGTTGGCGGACATGCTTTCGATCCCTGTGGTCCAGCATCCCACGTTCGTGAACTTCCCGACGGGCCACCCGCTGTATCTGGGTGCGGAAACCGTAAAGCACGCGAAGGGCGCGGACGTCATTTTTTTGATCGACGTGGACGTGCCGTGGCATCAGGCGAACCGGGACTTTCTCAGGCCCGACGTCAAGATCATTCATTTGGAAAGGGATCCGTTGTTTTCCTCGATTCCAATATGGGGTTTCGCCGCCGACCTCTCACTGACCGGATGCTCGGAGGTCTCGCTCCCGGTCTTGAACGGGATCATCAAGCGGAGAATGGCAGTTGATACCTCCAGGAAGTCGTTGATCGCGGAGCGGCGCAAAAAGATCGCGGGCGAGCATCGGGCTATGGTGCGCGAGCGGGATGCGAGAATCGAGGCGGTCAAGAATGAGAAGCCTATCCATCCCTTGTGGGTGTCGAAATGCATCGGCGAGCTGATGGACGAAAAGACAATTCTGGTCAATGAGGCGGTGACTTCGCCGCTGGCGGAGGTCGTTGAGCTCAACCGGCCGGGCTCCCTGTTTGGCCTCCCTCCGGCAGGGCACCTCGGTTGGGGATTGGGCGCAGCTATCGGGACGAAGCTGGGCTCTCCCGATTCCACAGTCATCACAGCGGAAGGGGATGGGGCGTACATCTTTTCTGCGCCCACCGCTTGCCACTTTACGGCGCAGAAGTATGGTATTCCGTTTCTCACCGTCGTCTACAACAATCAGGCGTGGAACGCGAGTATCAGTACGGTGCGCGAGCTCTACCCCGAGGGCGTCGCGCAGAAAACGCGCAACTTTCCCGGTTGCGATTTGAGCCCGTCGCCGAATTTCGAGCTCGTCGCCCAGGCGTGCGGCGCCCACGCGGTTCGTGTCGAGGACCAGGCCGATCTGCCGGATGCCTTAAGCCGGGCACTCAGAGTCGTGAAGGAGGAAAAGCGCCAGGCCCTGGTCAACGTGATTTGCAAAAGCCCGATATAAGCGACACGCCTTCGGTTTCTGTCACGTGCGGTTCTTTTTCCTCGCGGCTTTTCTCATCCTTCAAGGTGAAGCCTGTACTCATAATGCCGTCGCGCCTTGGTCGATTCTAAGATAAGAGGGATCTAGTCATGATCATTGATGCGCATACCCATTACACAACGGCCCCCTTGGAATTGCAGGCTTACCGCGCCAGACAGATTGTCGACCTGGCCAGGCCGTCGCCTGCGCGTCTTCGGGTTAGCGATACGGAGCTTGAGCGCTCCATGCAGGGGCAGTTTAAACGGATGGCGGACTCGGGTATCGATCATCTGCTATTTTCGCCCCAGGCCTCGGCGATGGGACATCACTTCGGTTCGGAGCTGGTCAGCCGCTATTGGACCCAGGCGTGCAATGACATGATCGCGCGCATCGCCCGTCTATGGCCTGAGAAGGTCTCTCCCGTGTGCCAGCTCCCGGAATCCGCCGGGGTGAGCCCGAAGCGCTGGCTGGAAGAGCTCGAGCGCTGCGTGAATGAGCTGGGATTTGTCGGCTGCAACATCAATCCCGACGTGGGCGGAGGGCGAGAGCCCTTGACTCCTTCCCTGGCCGACGAGTGGTGGTATCCACTGTGGGAGAAAATGGTGGAGCTGAACATACCCGGGACGATTCACGCGAGCGCTTCCCTCAACCCGGCGATGCATACGACGATCTCTTACTACATCGCGCAGCATCACTCGGGTGCCGTCGAGCTTTTGAGATCGCGCGTCTTCAAGGATTTTCCGGCTCTCAAGATCATCATCCCCCACGGCGGCGGCGCTATTCCCTATCAATGGAACCGGCACCGCGGGATGCATGTGCGCGAGGGACTCGAAGACTTCGAAGAGGCGGCCCGCAGGGTTTACTGGGACATGGCTGTTTATGACCGCGAGGCCATGGAGATGCTCATCCGGCGTGTGGGGGCGGATCACGTGCTGTTCGCTACCGAGATGTTCGGCGCGGTCAACGCCGTCGATCCCAAGACGGGCCGCAATTTCGAGGATCTGGTGCCCATTTTTCGCGGGATCGAGTGGCTGGGCGAAGAAGATCGCGGAAAGATCACCGAGCTGAACGCGCGGAAGGTCTTCAGCCGAATCGACCAAAAGCTACCCGCCCTGAGCCGGAGAATCTCGCGCTGAAAATTTATCGCCCGCACCCGCCCAAGAGTTCCCATCGGCGGCGGGTCCCCACGGGCGAAATCGGTGCCCGAAAGACATCGGTCGGACCCCCCAACAGGGTTGCCTTGGGATCGTTAGCCCGAAGCTGCGCGGGAACAGCGAAAGTGTGCCGAATTTACTGTTCCCCTCCGAGGATGGTTGAAACCCATCGCCTTCAGGCGAAGCGAAGGTTTCTCGAAGTCCCCGAAGAGGACGAGAGCGGAATATCCCCCGACTCAAGTCGGAGGGTTTTGCTCCTGAATGTGGAATGAGCAGTTCCGGCTTTGAAAAAGCGCTTGACACGGGGATACGTCCGGGCTATTTAGGGTTATGTACATTGTAAAATAATTTCACGATGTGAAAATCTCCTAGCCTCGCTATGACTGTCAAATCCCTGGAAAAGGCCCTGCAGATTCTTCTTTCCTTTGAACCGCGCCGACAGAGCCAAACCCTATTGGAGATCTCCAAACGCACCTCGATACCGGCAACCTCGCTCTATCGTTTCCTGGAGACGTTTGAGAAATATGCCTTTATCACGGCCGAATCCGAGGGAAAGTCGTACCAGCTTGGTCCGGCGCTCTTCCGCGTGGGAATGCTTGCTCACAATTCGGTGGACCTCAGGGAGGCAGCCAAGCCCGAGATGGAAAGGCTGGCGGACGTAACCAGAGAATCCATTTTTTTGACGGTTCGACACGAGGATCGTAGCGTGTGCATCCAGAGCGCCGAAGGAAAACACCGGGTGAGGCTCACCCAACGGATCGGCGCAGCCCTGCCGCTACACGCGGGTGCCGCCGCCAGGATTTTGCTCGCCTACATGGCTGAGCCGGAAAGACAACGCATGATCAAGAGCCTTGAGCTGCGCGCCCTGGGCCCCGGGACGATCACCGAAAGGTCGGCATTGGAGAGAGCAGCCCGCCTCGTTCGATCGAAAGGGTACGCCATAAGTCGGGAGGAAGTCGATGCCGGAACTAGCGGTGTGGCGGTTCCGGTCTTTTCGCAGAGCGGCGAGGTCGTGGCCGCACTGGCTTGCGGGGGGCCGGGTTACAGGTTGGCGGAGGAGACAATAAAAGAGCTGGTGAAAGAGCTTTCAAAGGCGAGCCGAATTATCGAGAGGAAACTGGGTTTGTATTAGAGAAGGTCTTCGAGAGCTAAAGGCAAAGGAAAATGATCGTCGGGTTCCCGGGACGATCTGCCCCACGCCTTTTGCGGCCAGCTACCGATTGTCCGTGACCATCGTTTG
>JACPFH010000190.1 GCA_016183075.1 Deltaproteobacteria bacterium
CAACGGTGAAAAGCTTCTCACGCTCAATCGAAATCCTGAGGAAGAATCGACCGTGTCCAGCAAGGTCGCAGGATCCTTGCCCCCTTCCTAGAGCGCGCTTGTAGCCAAAGGGGGCGTAGCCCGACCCAAGCAGATGTGGTAGTGTATTGCCTCAAAAGCCTGTCGGGGCCGAGTCATCAGGTCGCGGCCGATGGATTAAGCTCCCTCGGGGAGTGCGCTCTCGGCTGCGGCCGATAGGCCTCTACCCTGATCTGGACCGCCGGTAATCGGACGTCCGCAGCCTCGCTCGCGCTCCCCTCGCTCGCAGACAAGGACGTCCGCGGCCTTCCTCCTCGGCCCCGTCCGGCTTTCATCGGCAAGGGCAAAGCCAAACTTCATGAAGAATTCCGCTGGGTAAACGGAGGAGAGAATGACGACCTACATTATGTTGAAACCGACAGCGGGCGCAAGCACCTTAACGGCCTCTTTGGCGCCAGGGCTGGACACGCTTCACGGCAAGACGGTCGGCGTGCTCAGCAACCAGAAGGTAAACGCCGACGAGGTGCTTGAGGCCCTCGTCGCGGCAATCCAGCAAAGATATAAAGTCGCCCGAACTATCAAGCGCGTGAAGCAAATCCAGTCTCAGCCTGCGCCATCCGATGTTATGAACGATCTCGTCAACTCGTGCGACGCGGTGATCCACGGCGTCGGCGATTGAGGGTCATGCTCGTCGTGGTGTAGCCACGACAGTGTGGAGCTTGAGCGAAGAGGAGTGCCGACCGTTTCTGTCTTCACTACGGTCTTTGCTTCACTCGCCAAGTCTGAGGCGAAGGTTCTTGGGCTAAAGGAGTTTCGTCTTGTTACGGTCCGTCACCCTTTGGATACTATGTCGCAGGAAGAAATCTCAGAAGCTGCGAATAATATCGTGGACGAAGTTGTGCGTGGCTTTCTCGGTGACCGGGGAGTCAACGATCGAAATGCCAGGTCCAAAGAAGGGGAACTTGGTTGATGAGAGATATTGACGATCAAGTTCTTGTCGAAGGAACTGAAGAGCCCGTCTACGAACACTTCCTCTCCAAAGGCTGGACCGATGGTCTGCCGATTATAGCCCCCACGATCGAAAGGGTCGAGGCCTTCCTGGCGGAAGCAACGGTAGCCGCAGACGAAGTCATCGGAGTCATACCCCCTCAGTGGGCTGCCCTTACCGCTCAGAAGCTGGCCGTGAATGCAGTCATGGCTGGCTGCAAGCCGGAGTACACGCCCGTGCTGGTAGCCGCGATCAAGGCCATGTGCGAGCCGGTATTTAACCTGTACGGTGTCCAAGCGACTACGAATCCAGTTGGTCCCATGCTGGTGGTCAACGGGCCGGTCGGAAGGCGAATCGGACTGAAAGCCGATACCGGAGCATTGGGTCCCGGGTGGAGGGCGAACGTGACCATCGGTCGGGCAATAAGGCTTGTGCTTACCAACGTAGGGGGGGGAAGTCCCGGTAACATGGACAGGGCAACGCAAGGTATGCCCGGCAAACTCTTTTTTTGTTTCGCTGAGAATGAAGAAGCGAGTCCCTGGGAGCCGTTCCATATCGAGAAAGGCTACTCTGCTGATACGAGCACGGTAACCGTTATCGGGGCGAGCGGGAGCCTCAATCTGATTGATCAAGGAAGTCTCGATGCCGAGGGGCTGCTAAAAACCTTCGCGAGCGCTCTCTCGGTCATCGGCACAAATAATATCTACTTCGGCGGGGATCCTGTATTGCTCATATCGCCCGAACATGCCGATACGCTGAGCAAGGGAGGATTGAAAAAGCGGGACGTTAAGGAGTATCTGTTTGACTCTGCTTGCACTCCCATTGAACGCTTCTCCCGGGACAATGTGGAGAACGTGCTGAAGAAACGGAGACCCCATTTGTTTGAAAAGGGAATGCCGGGCTGTATTCGCCCGATCGACAAGCCTGACGATCTGATAGTGCTGGTGGTAGGAGGCCCCGGAAAGCATTCTGTGTTTGTTCCAACCTTTGGGGTGAATCGGAGCGTGACGAGGATAATCTCCTGAGACGTTGTAAAAAAATCTGTTCATGCTTCGAGAGCCTCAGCACGAACGGATAGCGCAGGTGAAAAATGAACCACCCCGCAGCAAGCTGCGGGGTGTCAGAAGACCGCGAGAATTATCCCAAAGGCGTCACCCCCGAATGTTTTTATCGGGGGTCCAGTTCCGAGTTCGCCTGGATTCCCGCTTAATGCATGCTGGAATGACGGTCTTCGGACAGGACATTAGCTCAACGCAGCAAGCTGCGGGGAACGTCCTGAGCTTGGTCGAAGGATGAACGGCTGGCTCAGGACAAGCTCTGTCGGAGGACGAACGTCACTCAGGGCAGGCTCTGAGCTTGTTGAAGGGCGAGCGGCTATTTTTTTCCCAACCTCTGAGCCTAAGAAGGATCCGATGGCAGATACCTCGATCGTCGGCAAATCTGTAAGCCGTGCCGATGCTACCCAGAAAGTTACCGGGCAGGTCCTCCACGTGGGCAACCTCGAGATGCCCGGCATGCTTCATGTCGCCGTTCTGAGGAGCCCTCACCCTCACGCTCGCATCCTCCGCATCGAAAAATCCAGGGCGGAATCCCACGAAGGTGTCGTTGCGGTCGTTACCGGCGCCGATGTCGCCGCGATGCCCGGTGTGGATCCGTATTTCGGTCCCGCTTTCCGGGACCAGCCGATTCTGGCCCTTGACCGCGTGCTGCATGTCGGCGATCCGGTGGTGGCGGTCGCTGCGGAGAACCTCCGCAGCGCTCAGGACGCCTTGGAGCTTGTGGAAGTCGATTATGAGCCGTTGCCGGCCGTTTTGGACGTGCTTGAGGCGATCCGGCCCGAAAGCCCGGTGATTCACGAGGAGATCCGGCCGGCGCTCTCCTTTGCCGACCTTGCGCACCTGAGACCGCCGGGCAAGTCCAATATTTGCTACCACCATAAGCTTAGAAAAGGAGACCTAGGAAAGGCCTTTTCCGAGGCGGACCGGATTTTCGACGATACATTCACCTCTCCTCCTTCCCAGCATGTGCCGATGGAGCCCCACGTGACCCTGGCCTTTGTGGATGAAAACCAGCGCCTCAATGTATGGTCGGCGACTCAATCGCCATCTTTTGTCAGGACCGAGCTTGCAAACATTCTCGGCTTGCCCATGGGCCGTATTCGCGTCCGCGTTCCTTACCTGGGCGGAGGCTACGGAGCCAAAGTTTACGTCAAGCTCGAGCCGCTGGTTGCGATTCTCGCCCTTATAACGCGCCGGCCCGTGCGCTACGCGCTCAGCCGGGAGGAGGAATTCCAAACCATCACCAAGCACGGCGTCGTGTTCAAGCTCAAAACGGCTGTGAAGGCCGGTCTCATCACCGGCCGTCAATGCCGCGTCTACTGGGATACCGGCGCGTACGCGGAGATCGGCCCGAGAATAGTACACAAGTCCGGCTATACGTCGGCCGGCCCGTACCGAATCCCGAACGTCGCCATCGACTCCTACTGCATTTACACCAACAAGCCGCCGGCGGGGGCCTTTCGCGGCTTCGGCGTCCCCCAGCTTATATGGGCTTACGAATCGCAGATGGACATCATCGCTCGCGCTCTCGGCGTCGATCCGGTGCAATTCCGCATGCGCTATGCGCTGGATGAGGGGGAGCCTTTTGCCACGGGTACACCGGTCCGGTCTTTTGGCCTGAGGGCCTGTATCCAAGAAGCGGCCAACGCCATCGGGTGGTCCGAGCAGAGGCCCAAAACGGTTGGTGGAAAG
>JACPFH010000191.1 GCA_016183075.1 Deltaproteobacteria bacterium
CTCTCCGCTTGTTGCAGCATCACGGGCTTGCCATTGCGGTCGTCACCAACCAGTCCGCGGTAGCCCGCGGTCTGCTCAGCGAGGGCGACTTATCCGGGATCCACCGAGAGATCGAGCGAAGGCTGGCCGAGGCGGAGGCTTTTCTCGACGCGATCTATTACTGCCCGCACCATCCGACAGAGGGGTACGCTCCCTACCGGATGGTCTGCGCGTGCCGCAAGCCGAACACGGGCTTGGCGCTCCGGGCGGCGGTCGAGCTCGATTTGGATCTCGGCCGTTCTTATGTAGTGGGGGACCAGTGGACCGACATGGAACTGGCCGCTCGCATTGGCGCCCAGGGAATTCTGATTAGTGACCGGAGACGGGAGACCGACCGGGGACCGGGGACCGGGGACCGTCCTCCGTCTTCTGTCTCCGGTCGTTTTTCCGTCCCGGTCGCCGGTCCTCGGTCCTCGGTCTTTGTTGCGAACGATCTCTGGGAAGCGGCTCAATGGATTGTTCGAGACTTCGGCCAGCGAATGGCGAATGGCAAATAGCAAATGGTCAGGGTGGGGAGCTATTCACTATTTGCGATTCACCGTTTACTGATAAGGAGGGGTAGCCATGGCAATCAGTCAAGATCTGTTGGAAATTTTGGCCTGTCCCAAGTGCAAAGGGGACATCCACCTCAATCCTTCGGGGGATGGTCTGATCTGCGAGGCGTGCCGCCTGATGTACCCCATTAAGGATGATATCCCCGTCATGTTGATCGATGAAGCGATTAAACTAGGCTAACGGTCAGTTCGAATCGTTCAAGCCGTTCAAATAGTTCAAAACGTTTTGACTGCTTGAACGTCTTGAACGACTGGAACGGTTTGAACCATTTGAGAAACGATGCGCGAATCCCATGCAAACGAGAGTCCAAATCAAAGAAAACGGGAGCGGAGAGAAGATTTTAGTCGTGCAAACGAGCTTTCTCGGCGATGCCGTGCTCACGACCCCGCTGCTCTCGGCGATCCGCCGCCGTTTCCCTTCGGCGCATCTAACCGTGCTCTGCACCCCGCAGGCGAAACCCCTGCTGGAAGGCCATCCGGATGTGCACGAGATCTTGACCGACGACAAAAAAGGCAAGGGCAAGGGCTGGAAAGGAGTCTGGCGCAAGGCGAAAGAACTCCGAGCCCGAGGGTTCACGCTGGCCTTCGCGCCGCATAAATCGCTGCGCAGCGGGCTCCTGCTTTTCCTTGCCGGCATCCCCAACCGCGTCGGCTTTCGTTGCAGCGCCGGGTGGTTTTTTTATCACCATCGGGTGGACCGAGATCCTTCCCGTCACGACGCGGAGCGAATGCTCTCTCTTCTCAAACCCTTCGGGGCGGCTCCCGAGCAGGACAGCGTGGGGCTTCGAGTCGTTGCGGACGCTCAGGCCGAAGCTAGAGTCGAGGAGGTTTTTCGCTCGCTTGGCGTCGGCGGGAGCGGTATCACGTTCGGCATTAACCCGGGGTCGGTTTGGGCCACGAAGCGTTGGACCGCCGAGGGTTATGCGGCCCTGATGGTTCGCCTGAAGCAGAAGTATCGATGCGATATCGTCCTGTTCGGTGGCCCGCAGGACGGCGCGGTGGTCGACCGCATTCAACGGCTTTCCGGCGATCTGGGAGTGGCTCTGCCCGGCCGGTTCGACCTCCGGGAGCTTGTCTGTGCGATCAGCCGGTGCGATCTTTTCATCACGAATGACAGCGCGCCGATGCATATCGCCGTAGCTGGCGGAGTTCCCGTGGTTGCCGTTTTTTGTGCGACCACTCCCTCCCTTGGCTTCTATCCCTATACGTCGCGCGCGATCGTCGTCGAGAAAGATCTTCCGTGTCGCCCGTGCAGTTCCCATGGCGGCAGGCGCTGCCCTCTGGGCACGGAGGACTGTATGCGCTTGATCGGAGCGGAAGACGTTCTCAGAGGGGTCGAAAAGGTTCTCGAGCGGCCTGCAGAGCCCATGGCTGAGCGCCGCGGCGCCAAACTTCCTGAGGTGATGACCCTGTAGCGCGGTTTCATGTCCACTCTCGGTGTCATCGTTCTGAGCCTGCCGGGCATGAAGCGCCTAGATCAAAGCCTGGAGAGTGTTCGGTGGGCGGACGCGGTGGTCATGCTCCACGTGGGTGAAGAGGAACCAAAGATTACGGGGAGGATGCCCTCATGTTCGGTGGTCCGAAGAGTCGATTTTTCCCAGGCGCTGAAGCCGCCGCTGGAAGAAATCCGCACGGATTGGATTGTGCAGCTCTGGGGGGAAGAGCGGATCGAGCCCGATCTCCAGGAGGAGCTTAGGGAGCTTTGCCGCGCGGAACTTGCCACGGCTAAGGCGA
>JACPFH010000003.1 GCA_016183075.1 Deltaproteobacteria bacterium
CTTAGGTTGGCAAAAAGGGCACAGGATCGGCCAAGGGATAGCCCAAAATATCGAACTTATCCCGTTGCCGCTTGTCTTCGCTGAACGCCTGGAATCCTTCTCGCAGCTATGTTAGTTTTGCAGCATGCGGTCTTTGAGCGTGTCGCTGTCGGTCAAAGGGCGGCTTCCTTTGAGTCAAAGGCGTCGCCTGCGCCCGTCGAGGATTAAGGCAGCAACTTCCGGTCCGTCCACTCCCAGTCGGCGGCTACGGGTTGCTTTTGACCTCTCTGATTTCTGTCTCGCCTTGCGCGAGGCCGCTCGAAAGCATCGCTGATGGTGCAGCGGTTCGCGCGTTCGGTTCACGCGCTCCAAAAACTGCTTCGAGACGCATCCTCGGAACTTCGACTCCCTTTACGTTTTGGCTTGATAGGAGGACTCGCGCTTTCAGCATGGGGTGTCGTACGGGCCACTGAAGATATAGACCTGTTGGCCGACAGCACTCCTAGTCCCATAAGGGATATGGACGTTCGGCGGGGGATGGCGGTGTTTTTGGAAGAACGCGGCTGTAAAGCCGAGTGGCGCGTTGGCGACGCCGATGATCCAATCCCCCTGCTTCTGAGGCTGCGGCTCCCCCGTCAGCTCGGTGGCGTAGACGTAGACATCCTGTGGGCGCACAAGCGGTGGCAACAGGAAGCTCTGACTCAGGCAATTGAGATCCGGGTCTCGCGTATGAAATTGTCGGTTCTTCACCCAGAAAGCCTCATTCTTATGAAGCTTGACGCGGGAGGACCACAAGACTTGCTCGATGTTGAAGCGCTACTAGTTAACCCGCCGCCCGAACTTGATTCCAGACGGCTTGCCAAAAAGGCAAAAGCCTTAAGGTTGGATTCGGTATTGAGAAAGTGTTCGCCCTGAACTGTGGAGGGCTGTCTTTTTTACCGAGAGATGCCCCGCTAGTGACTCCCCTCGAGCAGGCTCGTCCATCTTTGGAAGACTGACTGGCCGATAGCTTGAAGAGGGGGCAAACACTCGGCTGTCCTGTTCAAGATCTCTTTTCCGTCTACCTTCGCCTCTCTCAGTTCTTCAGCAAAGGCGTGCACCATCTCCCGGATCATCCCCGGCGTGACTTCCATGTGGAAAAGAAAGCCGTAAGCGTTTTGGCCGTAACGAAATGCTTGATGCCGGGTCAGAGCTGAAGAAGCCAAGGAAACCGCTCCCTGAGGAAGGTCGAAGATATCCCCGTGCCAATGGTAAGCCGTGAAGCGCGGCTCGACGCCGGTCCACAACGGATCTTCCTTACAGGACTCCGCTAGTGTTACCGGATACCAGCCGATCTCCTTTCTCTGGCCCTTCGTCACGGCGGCGCCCAGCGTGGCGGCAAGTAGCTGGCTCCCCAGGCAGACGCCAAGCATGGGCACTTGGGCGCGGAGCGCCTTTTCGATCAAGCGCATCTCGTCGGCTAGAAAAGGATGGCGATATTTCTCGTACACTCCCATGGGGCCGCCCATGACGATGAGTCCCGCGCAGCCTTCGATCTCCTCCGGCACAGGGTCGCCGGCGAAGGGCCGAATGTACTGATGTCTGATGCTTGCGCCCTCCAAGGCATCGGCTATGGTGCCGAGAGTCTCGCAGGAGATGTGCTGTAGGACCCAAACATTTGACATGGACAATTCTCCCGTGTGTGGTTATGGTGGCGTCGATCCCTTAGCCTGTGCCAGGACCTCTAGCATCTCGGCATGGATCAGGCCGTTGGAGCCCAGAGTCTCCTCTCCCCAAATGGTGAAACCGTTGCCATCGAAATCTGTAAGATTTCCGCCGGCTTCGCGCACAATAAGGCTGGCTGCGGCGGTGTCCCAGGCATGGAGCTTCAGCTCCCAGAAGCCGTCGATACGACCGCACGCGAGATAACAGAGATCGAGCGCCGCAGAGCCGGCTCGCCGGATTCCCTGGCAGCGGACGAGGAAGGCTTTGAAGAAGTTGAGGTAAAAGTCAGCCCGCTCCCTGCGATCGTAGGGAAAACCAGTCGCAAGCAGCGCCTTATCCAGCTCAGCTGTCTTAGAAGTTTGGATCGGCGAATCGTTGAGGAAAGCCCCTGCTCCTTCGGCTGCTTTGAAAAGCTCCCTGCGCAAGGGATCGAACACCACGCCGACGATAGCGCGTCGATTTTTCTCCAGCGCGATAGACACGCTCACTTGAGGGTAACCGTGGGCGAAGTTGGTGGTTCCGTCCAGCGGGTCGATGATCCATCGGTATTCGCCGGAGGAGCCCGAAATCCTCGTCTCCTCTTCGGCCAGAATCGAGTGATCGGGAAAGCGACGCTGCAAGATCTCGACGATCTTTGCCTCGGCTTTCCGGTCGATCTCTGTAACGATATCGATCGCAGATTTATATGTGATCTCCTTAAATCGCTGCCAGTTCTCAACGATGAAAGCGCCTGCAACCCGGGCTGTCTCCTCGGCCGCAGCCAAAAAAGGCTCGGTTGTTTCTCCGCCAGCTTTGCTCAAAATCAGCCTCGATTATTCACCGCGATGCGGCGCCTCGAGGCGAGCCCCCGCGACCGGGACGTTTTCACTTCGAAGCCCGAGGGGGACGAGAAGGAAGGCCGCGGACGTCCGATTACAAACGCTACGACTCATGGCACAAACCCATCGGCCGCGGCCTGATGGCTCGCCCCCCGAGGAGCTTCCGGAGGAATGCGGGCTAGCGTTCGCGGTCCCACAACAGATCGGCCGAGCGGCGCTACAGGTCGTAGACGGGGGTATGCAGAGCGATGTGTTTCCCCATGGCAATGGCGTGGACGATATCCGCCCGGCTCACAACGCCCACCAGCTTGTCCCCGCGCAGGACGGGCAATCGCTTAATCTTGTGCGTAGTCATAAGACTGGCGATTCGCTCAACCGGCGTTTGCTCGGTAATGCTGATGACCTTGGTGCTCATAATGGCCTTCACGTGCCGCCCTTTCTTCGCGACAAGGTCCGCTTCCGATACCACGCCCACAATCTGGCCGTTTTTGTCGACAACCGGCGCCCCGCTAATCTGGTTTTTGGTTAGGATCCTCGCCAGCTCCCTTGCCGTCGTCGTAGGGCGCACCGTGATGACTTGCTTGGTCATGATGTCTTTAGCCACCATCATGTCTTTAGCCGCCATAAAGCCTCTCCCTTCTACCCTTTTTCTGCCATGAATGCCGCCAGGTCGGCCACCCGGCAGCTATAACCCCATTCGTTGTCGTACCACGCGATAACCTTTACCATCTTCCCGTCTAAAACGACCGTTGACATCGCATCGACGATGGCCGAGGCAGGATCGCCGCGAAAGTCGCTCGAGACCAGCGGCTTGTCGCAGTAGGCGAGAATCCCCTTGAGCGCGCCCTTTGCCGCTTTTTTGAACGCCTCGTTGACCGTCTCCACGGCTGCCGGTTTCTTGAGGTCCGCCACCAGGTCGACGACCGAGACGGTCGGCGTGGGGACGCGCAAGGCCATGCCGTGGAGCTTGCCGCGCAGTTCGGGCATCACCAGGCCGATGGCCTTGGCTGCTCCTGTAGTGGTCGGGACGATGTTCACTGCGGCTGCCCGTGCCCGTCTTAAGTCCGTGTGCATCAGGTCGAGAATGCGCTGGTCGTTCGTGTAAGCGTGCGTCGTCGTCATAAGTCCCCTTTCCACGCCGAAGGTTTCGTGCAACACCTTCACGACGGGGGCGAGGCAGTTCGTGGTGCAGGAAGCGTTGGAAACGATGTGGTGCTTCTTGGGGTCATAGGTCGAGTCGTTGACGCCGAGAACCAGGGTCATGTCCTCATTTTTTGCCGGCGCGGTGATGATCGCCTTCCTGGCGCCGGCCTCCAGGTGGGAGCGCACCTGCTCCCCGTCGGTAAAAACTCCGGTCGACTCGATTACGATGTCGACGCCGAGCTTTTTCCAGGGAAGCCGGGAAGGGTCATTCTCGTTCAGGACCGCAATTTTCCATCCGTCGACCGCGAGGATCCCCTCGCCGGCTTCGAGCTTGCCGGTAAACGCTCCATACGTGGAATCGTACTGGAACAGGTGAGCGTTGGTCTTGAGATCGGCCATATCATTTAGCGCGACCACGGACAAGCGCTCTTTTTGGCGTTCGAGCATCGCGCGCAGGCACAGACGGCCGATCCGGCCAAATCCATTGATCGCAATTCGGGTCTGCATATTCCCTCCTCCTATACCCCGCCGCGGAGATCCGTGACGAGGTAGTGGAATTTGCTGTGAAACTGCTCGGGACTGAAGACCTTTTTCTTGCTTGACGCGGCGCGGGCGAGGGTGGCCAGGCGCTTTTTGTTGTGGAAGTCCTCGCGCTCTAGTCGGATCATGTATTCGCGCGCGATCCGGTAAGAGGGTGTGGTGACATCGACCCGGCGCACCCGGGTTTTCCCCGTTTCCGGATCGAGCAATGTGGCAAAATGGAAATACTTGAGCTTGCCGTTTTCCGGGCACACCAAGGCGCCGTCGAGCCGTTCGGCCTCAGGGCCGGGATTGAGGAGGAACTCGACCGCGCCGTAGCCCAGCGTCCGGACGTATTCGCAGTCGAAGGCCAAGGGCTGGGCGCTGCGCACTTCGTAGCCGATCGTTTTGTGCACGATCGTAATCGGCGCTCCGCGCTCGCCGAAGCGCCGCTCGACCTGGCTCTTCAGGATGAAGGCCAGATCCACCTCGGCCAGACGGAGGTGTCCATAATCATCGTGACGGATGCGGGCGCCTTCGATTCCCTGCATCTCCTCGGCGGGAATGCGCTCGAGAAGACCCTCGGCGATCACCGCCACCCCGTCTTGGCGCTTCCACAGGGCTTGACGCTTGATGATCGCGCCCTCGAGAATGTCGCACACGGTCTGGAGATGAATGGCTTTGGGAAACTCCTCCGGAATAACCGCCAGGGTGGCGCCGCTGGCCTTGGCAATGCCCAGCGCGAGATGGCCGGCCGAGCGCCCCATGACCACCACGAAGTACCAGCGGTTCATCGTGCGCGAGTCTTCCATCAGATTGTGCACGAGCTCAAAGCCCACCTCGCGCGCGGTCTCGAAGCCGAAGGTCGGGATCTCACCGGGCAGCGGCAAGTCGTTATCGATGGTCTTGGGCACGTGGCAGAATCTTATTTGGCCCTTTGCCCGTTTCGCCAGTTGGCTGGCGGCAAACATGGTATCATCGCCGCCAATAGTCACAAGATAGCGGACCTTGAGATCCCCAAGGGTGGCAAGCACGCGGTCCAAGTCTTCGGGTTTCTTGGTTGGGTTGGCCCGCGACGTGTTGAGGATCGAGCCGCCCTGGAAATGGATGCGGGAGACGTCATCGTGGTCCAGCTCTTTGACGTGCGCTGCGTCGCCGGCCATGAGCCATTGGAATCCATCATAGATGCCAAGGACTCGGTGGCCGCGGTTTCGGGCCTCCAGAGTCAGAGCGCTGATGACGCCGTTTATGCCCGGGGCGGGGCCGCCGCCGACGAGAACAGCGAGCCGGCTCGCCCCCTTAGCGCGTGTCACATGTACTTTAGCCATAAGCTTCGCGTCTAAAAATTTTATACCGGCTATTGCGGCGATGGGCAAGCTATGAGGATATCTCGACGGAGCTTGAAAAGAACGGCCTAAAGGAATAAAAATCTATGAAGGGTGAAGCGGGCTAAGTCATAGGGGAGGCAGGAAGGTGAGCGCCAAGACAAAATTCGATCCTCTGGTTAGGTTTGCTGAGATCGAGGGCCTGGTTGCCAAGGTCTACTTCCGCTTCTCCCATCTTTTTATCGACCAACCGGAGATCAGGGATTTCTGGTGGGAGATGGCCAAGCAGGAGGAACAGCATGCGGCGATCCTCATCGCCTGCAAGGCTGTGATCGGGAACTACCCCGATGAGTCGGTGGACCCGAGCATTACCCGGGACAAGGCGGATCAGCTGCGATCTAAGCTCAATGCCTATCTAGGCAAGGGCACCCCTTCGATTACGGTGGACAAGGCCTTTCAGGTCGCTCTGGATATCGAGAGCTCGGAGATCGACGCGATTTATAGCAAGCTGCTTCATTTGGGAGGTCCCGATGTCGCCAAGACCATGGCGAACCTCGGAGTTCCGGCCAGCGTCCAGAGACATAAGCTTAAAGCTGCATTGCGGCGGTTCAGCAAGAACCCCAAGTTGCTCGAGGCAGCCGCGCGCTTCTAGCCTTCCTGTCGAGTCCCTCGGTTGACCCGGTACCACCAAACGCCCTATACATGCATGCTGGGGTAAATGCTGTGAACTCCCCGAAGGGCGAGTCCTGGGCCGCCGAGTTAAGTCGGTGGAACGGGGTTGACGATCCCGCCCGTTCCCCGGCTCTAGGCATGGTCACCTCAATTGAGGTATAGATTTTTCCCGGTACGATGACGGTCCATGGAGAAACAAACGTGAGCGACGAACAGAGGGCGACTCATGCGAAAACCAAGCCCGAGCGCGAGGACTTGGGGCGGTATCGCGCTAACTATCTTACGGAGATGGATGGCATTGCGCTTTACCGTTCGCTGGCGGCTGCGGAAAAAGACGAGAAACGGGCGGCGATTTTCGAAAGGCTGGCGCGCGCCGAGGAGCGCCATGCCCATCGCTGGGCCAGGTTGCTACAAGCCGCTGGAGAGACGGTCCCCGTCTATCGGCCGTCGGCACGGGTGCGGGTGTTGGGCTGGCTAGCCCGTGCTCTGGGGACACAGAGAGTTCTCCCAATAATCAGCAGTCTCGAGGCCCGCGATCAAGCGGGCTATCTCGGGCAGCCGGAGGCTTCTGGACTTCCCGCTGAAGAGAGAGCTCATGCGCGGGCCCTGCGAGCGATGGAACCCCAGCTTACAGGGCAAGAAACGATTATGGGGCGGGAGCGCTGGCATCTCATGTCGCGCGCGGGGAGCCTGAGAGCCGCCGTATTCGGCATCAACGACGGCTTGGTCTCTAATTTCAGTCTGGTCATGGGATTTGCCGGTGCAGAAGCAAGGCCCGAATATATCCTCCTTGCCGGCGTAGCCGGTCTTCTGGCTGGTGCCTTTTCGATGGCCGCCGGGGACTACATCTCGATGAGCGCCCAGCGCGAGCTGTTCGAGCAACAGATTGCCATGGAGAAACAAGAGCTAGAGATGTCACCCAAAGAAGAAGAAGAGGAGCTATCCCTCATTTATCAGGCAAAAGGGATACCCGAAGAGGAGGCGAATCTGCTGGCCCACCGTATTATCCAAAACCCGAAGACGGCGATTGATACGCTGGCGCGCGAGGAATTAGGACTGGATCCATCGCAACTGGGCTCCCCTTGGGGCGCTGCCGCGAGCTCGTTTTTCGCTTTTATCTTGGGAGCGAGCGTGCCCGTGCTTCCCTATCTTGTCTTCTCGAAGAATACCGCGTTGCTCATGAGCGCTTCTTGGAGCTGCCTTGCCCTTTTTGGGGTTGGAGCTTTAATCTCGATCTTTACGGCGCGGGGCCCGCTCAGCAGCGGTCTTAGAATGCTGGGCATCGGGCTTCTGGCGTCGGCGATTACTTTCTGTGTCGGTTGGCTCCTTGGGGTCAGCGTGGCAGGATGAGGGAGTCCGTGGAGATGATTGAAACTCGTGTAGAAAAAGATCCGGTCTGCGGCATGGACGTGGAGCCGCAAAGCGCCGCCGGGAGTTACGAGCACGACGGCCGTACATATTACTTTTGTTCTGAGCCGTGCCTGGAACGGTTCAGGGAAAATCCCGCCAAATTTTTCGCCGGCGCCGTTTCCGAGGCCGAGTCCCCCGCACGGGCGGCAACGGGCCTCTACACCTGCCCGATGGATCCGGAAGTCCGCCAGGAAGAACCGGGCGCCTGTCCGAAGTGCGGAATGGCCTTGGAGCCGATGATGGTGCCATCTCCTTTCGGGCCGGTCGAATACGTATGCCCCATGCACCCGGAAATCGTCCGGACCGAGCCTGGCAGTTGTCCGATCTGCGGTATGGCATTAGAGCCGCGAACCGCAGCCGTCGAGGAAGGCCCTAATCCGGAACTCCTCGACATGACGCGGCGCTTTTGGGCAGGTGTCATTCTCTGCGCGCCGCTCTTGTTCCTGGCTATGTCGGATATGATCCCCGGCCTCTCTCTGTCTGAAGTCGCGTCGCACCGGACTCTGATCTGGGCCCAGTTTGCCCTGGCCACTCCGGTGGTGCTGTGGGGTGGGTGGCCTTTCTTTCAGCGCGGCTGGGCGTCGATCGTGAATCGGAGTCTGAACATGTTCACGCTGATCGCTATCGGCGTGGGGACTGCCTACGTCTACAGCGCGGTTGCCACGCTTCTGCCGGCGATCTTTCCGCCGTCCTTTCGCGGCCATGACGGGGAGGCGGCGGTCTATTTCGAAGCCGCTGCGATCATCACCACGCTCGTTCTTCTCGGCCAGGTTCTGGAGCTTCGGGCTCGCAGCCGCACGAGCAGCGCCATCAAGGCTCTGCTGGGCCTTGCGCCAAAGACCGCCAGGCTTCTCGGCGATGACGGAAGCGAGCGGGATGTTCCGCTAGCGCAGATCAAGGTAAGCGACCGGCTCCGGGTGCGTCCCGGGGAGAAGGTGCCCGTAGATGGTGTCGTCCTCGAGGGAGCGACCTCCATCGATGAATCGATGGTGACGGGAGAGCCGATCCCGGTTGAGAAAAATACCGGGAGCCGGGTTACCGGAGGCACGGTGAACGGCACCGGCAGCTTTGTGATGCGCGCCGAGCGGGTGGGGAGCGAAACCCTGCTCGCGCAGATCGTTCGCATGGTGAGCGAGGCTCAACGCACCCGCGCGCCGATCCAGCGTCTCGCCGATCTCGTTTCGTCCTATTTCGTCCCCGCTGTGGTGCTCGTGGCGTTTCTCACCTTTGTCGTGTGGGGGCTGATCGGTCCTGAGCCAAAGATGGCGTATGCTCTGCTCAACGCCGTCGCTGTGCTCATCATCGCGTGCCCGTGCGCGCTCGGACTGGCCACGCCGATGTCGATCATGGTCGGGACCGGCCGCGGGGCGATGACGGGTGTGCTGATCAAAAACGCCGAAGGATTAGAGATCCTGGAAAAAGTCGACACGCTCGTCGTGGACAAAACCGGGACTCTGACCGAAGGCAAGCCTCGGGTTACGTCCGTGGTCGTCGTGCCAGAGCACAGCGAGTCGGAGTGCTTGCGCCTGGCGGCAAGTATCGAGCGCGGCAGCGAACACCCGCTGGCGGCAGCCGTTGTGGCTGCGGCCGAGGCGGAGGGGGTAAAGCTCGCTGCGGCTCAGGATTTCCGCTCGATCACGGGCAAAGGAGTGGTTGGCAAGGTGGAGGGCCGAGAGGTAGCGCTTGGAAATCAGCGGCTCTTCGACGAGCTGGGCATTGACGTGGGGGCGCTGCGCGATCATGCGGGGATGTTGCGCCAGGATGGCCAGACCGTCATGTTCGTCGCCGTGGATAAGCGGGCGGTCGGGCTTCTCGGGGTGTCGGACCCGATCAAACCGTCCACTTCTGAAGCGATTCGGCTCCTTCACGACGAAGGCGTGCGGATCGTCATGCTTACGGGCGATAATCGGACCGCAGCCGAGGCGGTGGCGCGCAGGCTCGGAATCGACGAGGTGGAGGC
>JACPFH010000179.1 GCA_016183075.1 Deltaproteobacteria bacterium
CAGATCGACGCCGTTATCGTTTCCTGCGTGGTGCCGCCCATGCTGGGGATGGCACAAGAGCTCGGGGAAAGGTTTTTTGGAATTCATCCTTTGGTGCTGGGCCCGGGGGTGAAGACCGGCATGCCGATTCATTACGATAGCCCCCGGGATGTCGGAGCGGATCGGATCTGCAACGGCGTGGCGGCTTACGAGAAGTACCGGGACGCGTGCATCGTGGTGGATTTCGGCACCGCGACCACCTTCGATTTCATCTCGAAAAAAGGGGAGTATATGGGCGGGGCCATAGCGCCCGGCCTGCTCATCTCTGTCGAGGCCTTGTTTCAAAGGGCCTCGAAGCTGCCCCGGGTAGAGATTGTCAAACCCAAAGAAGTCGTGGGTAAAAGCCCCGTCCAGTCGATGCAGTCGGGGATATTTTACGGCTATGTCGGATTGGTAGAGGGAATCGTTCAGCGCATACAAAAGGAGAATCAGGTGCGGGCCAGAGTGGTGGCGACCGGCGGGCTGGCGCCGCTGATCGCGCCGGAGTGCCCGGTCATTGAAGAGGTCGATGAGTTTCTCACCCTGGAGGGGCTGAGAATCATCTATGAAAGAAACTCGATTCAGGAAGCGCGGAAGCGAGCCCAGGAATAACCAAGGAACCAACGAGCAAGTCAGGAGGCTGTGGTTCGATGATAGAGATAGACAAACTTCGTAACGTCGGACTGTTGGGCCAGGGCGGCGTGGGAAAGACATCCGTTGGCGAGGCCATGCTGTTCTCGGCCGGCGTTACCCAGCGCCTCGGTCGGGTCGAAGACGGCACTTCGGTCTTTGCGTCCGAGCCTGAAGAGATCAGGAGGCAAACTTCGATCTCGGCGGCGTTTCATTCCCTGCCGTGGAAAAAGTTCCATCTTTATCTCGTCGACACGCCCGGGTATGCGGCCTTTTTGGCGGATACGATTAACTGCATGCGCGCGTTCGGGGGCGCGGTTTTCGTGCTCGGCCCGTCGGCCGGTCTCCGGGTGGAGAACGAGCGGTTATGGTCCCGGGCCAACGAGCGCCGCCTGAGCCGGCTTATCTTCGTGAGCAAGATGGAGCGCGAGAAGTCCAATGTGGAGGAAGCGATCGAGGCGATCCTGAACGGCCTGGAGGCCAAGGGAGTTTATCTTCAGGTTCCCATCGGCGCGGAAGAGGGCTTCAAGGGCGTGATCGATCTGGTGCAGATGAAGGCGATGATCTTCGACGGCAACGGCGGCAAATTCTCCCAAGGTGAGATTCCGCAGGAACTGAAGAAGAGCGCGGAAGAGAAGCGACTCGGGCTCCTGGAGAGCGTGGCGGAAACCGATGACGCGCTGTTGGAGAAATACCTGGAAGGTCAGGAGCTCTCCGGCGATGAGCTTAAGCGGGGAATTCGCAACGGAGTCCTGGCGGGAAAGCTGTTCCCGATTCTCTTCGGCTCAGCGGTGCGGCAAATCGGTATCCCGCAGCTTCTGGACGCCGTGATCGAGTACCTGCCCTCCGCGGCAGACGAGGGTGAGGCGGAGGGGAGGAACCCCTTGACGCGGGATACGGAAAAGCGGCCCCCCGACCCGAGCGCGCCGTTGTCGGCTTACGTCTTCAAAACCATTATCGACCCCTTTGCGGGAAAGCTATCGGTCATGCGGGTCCTTTCCGGCACGATCGCCACGGATCTGGCAGTCTACAATCCGAACAAGGAAGGGAGGGAAAAGATCGGCCAGCTTTTCCGCCTGGAAGGAAAGAAGCAAGAGCCGGTCCGTGAGGCGAGCGCCGGCGAGATCGTGGCTGCGGCTAAACTGAAGGACGTCTCATCCGGGGACACCCTATGCGACGAGCGGGCGCCTATTCAGTATGACGGCCTGGTGCATTTCTCGCCGCTCATTTCTTTCGCTCTGGAACCGAAGAGTAAAGCGGATGAGGAAAAAGTCCCGCAAGCGCTGCACAAAATGATGGAAGAGGATTCTACGATCGAAATGCATCGCGATCCGCAGACGCGCGAGTTTATCCTCTCGGGAATGGGCCAGCTCCATATTGAAGTGTTGGTTGAGAAACTGAAACGCAAGTATGGAGCTGAAGTGGAACTTAAGGCTCCCAAAGTGCCCTATAAAGAGACCATCAAGGGGAGCGCCAGCTCCCAAGGCAAGTACAAAAAGCAGTCTGGAGGAAGGGGTCAGTACGGAGATACCTGGATCAAGATCGAGCCGCTTCCGCGCGGGAAGGGGTTCGAGTTTGTCGACGAAATCGTCGGCGGCGCCATTCCCCGCAACTACATCCCGTCGGTCGAGAAAGGGATACGCGAGGCGATGGTGGAAGGATACCTGGCGCGCTACCCCATGGTGGACGTTCGTGTCACCCTCTATGACGGCTCGTACCACGAAGTAGACTCCTCGGATATGGCTTTCAAAATCGCCGGCTCGATGGGCTTCAAGAACGCAGTGGAAAAGGCCAAGCCGGTTCTCTTGGAGCCGATCATGTCTCTGGAAATCACCGTGCCCGAGGAATGCATGGGGGATGTCATCGGGGACCTGAACAGCCGGCGCGGCCGGGTTCTGGGCATGGAAACGAAAGGTCACACTCAAACCATCAAGGCGCAAGTGCCGATGGCCGAGGTGTTGAAATACGCGCAGGATCTCCACTCGATGACCAGCGGCCGGGGAGGGTTCCACATGGAGTTCGCCCGTTATGAAGAGGTGCCGCCACACCTCGCGGAGAAAGTGTCCAAGGAAGCCAAGGCAGCGGCGGAAGCGCAACATAAAGCGTAAAGCCGTGATCGTTGAGGACGGAACTGCGAGCACGAGCTACGAACACGGATCGAGATCCGATGGAAAAGTCATTCGACGAGTTTAACGCCTCGCTGCTCTACTGTCGGAAGTGCGGCCGGGCGATGCCGGTCCGGGCGCGGCTTCTCTTGATCCTTCCGGACGGCGAGCTATACGACTATCTCTGTCAGGGCTGCGGCAGCTCTCTGGGCACCAAGACCGAGAGCGCACCCGTCCAGCTCTCGCTGATCAAACCAGGATCCCTCGGACCGCGGTCGGGGGGAAACTGAAACTCCCCGGCCTTTCTAAAAACCAAATACCCCAAATTGCCATAGCCTAACGGCAAAAAAGATAGTCCGATTTACTAATCCCCCAATTGCGGAAGTTAGGCACTAACGAGAAGAAATTTACACATAGCCTGCTGCCGGAAGGTACTGTTTTCTTAGGATCGGGAAACCGAGGGTCTCCTTTCTTAGTTTTAGAAAGAAACGATTGACGCTCAACAGCAGGCGCTTCAAGCCGCTTTACACCTGCGACACGGCAGCACGCGCAAATCTAGATGAAATTTTGCGATCTTTCTCACAAATCCGCGAGCCGGACTCGTTGCCTTAGTAGGTGTTGCTGTCCGCGAAAAGGATGTCGCGAATTCTGGTACGGATGTTGCACTGGCGGAAAGCGACTTTCCTTGTCCGCTCAGAATGTCGGTCACTGATCCGCCTCCGGCAGAGAAGTTTCTTACGCAGCATGGAAAATGTCTCGGGAAAGGAGATCGAAGATAACATGGCTAGCGTTCTTATAATAGCTGGCTATCAAACTGCCTGCGGTCAACTGCAGTACTCACTTTACCGCATGATAGAAGAACG
>JACPFH010000180.1 GCA_016183075.1 Deltaproteobacteria bacterium
CCAAGGAGCTGGGAAGACAGTACGAGGAAGAGATATCCATGGGGGGCGACGTCAAGCTGTTTCTCCAGGCAGCCGGCGCCGAGATAAAACGGCGAACCGGCGGCACAGCTTTCGAGGGGCCCATCGAAACCCATCCGCGGGTGGCCGAACTGGTCCGGGAGCGAGAAACCGAGCGTGAAGCTTTCTTCCACCCCTCTGCGCATGCCTCGGTGCCCGGCAAACCCCATCTGCTGGTGAAGGAGATCGCCGCGGCGCTGCGCCGGGACGCCATCATCGCCCTCGGCGCGGGCCTCTACGCTGCCCGCTTTGCCGCAAAGCTCCGTCTTGCGGCGCCCCGCAGTTACTTGAAATCCATCGGCTTGGGGGCGATGGGGTGGGCCTTTCCCGCGGCGATGGGGGCGAAACTGGGATATCCGTCGCGCCAAGTGGTCGCCCTGTTGGGCGATGGCGATTTCTTGCAGGTAATCCCGGACCTGGAGACTGCCGTGCGCGAGAACATCGCTGTGGCCATTGTTGTCTTCAACGACTACGGGTACGGCTCTATCCGTGAGCTACAAAAGAGCGACTACCGCGGACGCGTCGTGGGGTCGGATTACACTCCCCCGCCCTTCCACGAGATGGCGCGCCTCATGGGAGCGCTGGGGATTCGCGTGAACACGCCTGAAGAGGTCAAGCCGGCCCTGGGCAAGATCCTCGACAGCGGCAAGCCGGGCGTCCTCGAAATCTCGATCGATCCGCGCATTGGCTAGAAGAAACGATATAAATTGACGAGAGAGGAAGGGACGATGAAGCAAAACGATTCGCGTAAGGAATTCCGGCGCCGGAGCAGCCTCAATAACCGCGCTCTAATGGCATTCGGGGTTGTCTTGATCGTGGTTATCAGCACCGTGCTTGCGCCTCTTGCAGTCGAGGCCAATCCCTACGTGGCCAAGCCGGGCGAAACGCCAGTTTCAGTGACCGCGGCTACCTGCGCGACAAGCGGGGGTTACGTCCACTTCTACACTGCCTTGGACAACGGTTTATTTGACAAATACGGGCTTAAAGTCACCCATGCCGCCCTGCGGGGGACTACAAGCTCGATGGCGGCCCTAGCCTCCGACCAGGTCCAGTTCCTCTACTGCTCCGTCGGCGCTACAGTCCCCAGCCTCGCCACGGGTATGGATGGCAAGGTCGTCGCGTCCCTGCACGTAGGGGTCCCCTTTGTTCTCCTGGGCCGGAAGGACATCAAGAAGGTCGCGGATTTGAGGGGTAAGACCATCGGGATCTCGCTCCCGGGCGCTGTCGACCACCGGCTGTCGAGGGCGCTTCTGAAGAAATTCAACCTGACGGAGGAAGAGGTAAAGATCCGCTCTATCGGCGGTAGCCAGCCCGAGAAATATCAAGCGATGGTGATGGACATCATCCAGGCTACTCCGGTTATGCCTCCTCTGGATGTCCGCGGCAAGAAGGATGGCTTCAATCTGGTATACCATCTGAACGATCTGGGCATGCCGTTCATTTCCAGCTCCGTGCACGTGAACTCAAAGACCTTGAAGGAGCGACCAGGGCTGGTGCAGAAATTTGTCGCCGCGATCGCCGAAGCCATCCATTTCGTGGAAAAGAACCCCGACAAGGCCAAGTCCTCTATTGCTCGGGTCTTCAAGCTCGATGACCCGGAAGCTCTTCAGTCCGCGTACGACACCTTTGCCAAGACGATCATCAACCGGAGAATGATTGTACCGGCAAACGGAATCGAAGAAGAAGTGCAGATTGCCCGCGAGACGGGCACAAACATCAGGAGAAAGCCGGAGGATCTCTTTGACAACAGCTTCGTCGAGAATCTGGAAAAGAGCGGCTTTCTGAAAGAGATCTGGGGCGGCGCGGTTCCCGGCAAATAACGTCGAGCGAGGAGGTTTCCGGCATGGCCGAAAAAAAGGGCAGCCGAGCGTTTCTTGAGGCGTTAGCCGCGGAGGACGTGCGCCATATTTTTGGCAACCCGGGCTCAAGCGAAGTCCCCTGGCTCGATGTGCTCCCCGACTATCCGAGCCTTCATTATGTTCTCGTACTTCACGAGGCCGTCGGCGTCGCGATGGCCGACGGATATGCCTGGGCGAGCGGGAGGCCTGGAGTCGTAAGCCTCCATGCCGCGCCGGGCATCGCGCACGGTCTGGGCAATATCTTCAACGCTTACTATTCACGGACTCCTCTCGTCGTCCTTCTGGGAGAGCAGCCGAGCCGGCTTCTCAACCGCGATCCTTTTCTGGGGTCCGATCTCCTTCAGGTTGGTAAACTCTGGGTCAAATGGGCGTGCAGGATTACGAGCGCCGACGAGATCGCCTACGGCGTCCATCGAGCTTTCAAGGAGGCCACCGATCCTCCCCAGGGTCCCGCGCTTCTCTCGATACCGCGGGATTATCTCGACGAAGCGGTGAAGGAAGAGATCCCTCATGCGCTTTCGCGCTCGCTGGGAAAACAGGTGAGGCCGGATCGCGAAGAGCTTCGCCGAGCCGCGGAGCGCCTCGTGCGTGCTGAATCGCCTGCCCTCCTTTCGGGGCCGCAAGCGGGACGCGCCGGAGCCGCGCCGCTGCTCATCGAGCTTGCAAACCTCCTTGCGATCCGAGTTTACGACGACTCGCGCCATCCATCCTGTTTCCCCACCACCCATCCTTTCCACCTCGGCACCTATAACAAAACGGCAGGCGAGCGTTCGGATTTGCTCATGGTCGTCGGACAGCCCCTTTTCATGGAGCGGCAGATCCGCGATCTTGCCCTCATTCCGCCGGGGCTCGCTATCGTCCACATAGATGCCGACCCCCGGGTCATTGCTAAAAACCAGCCTGTGGCGGTGGGCCTCTACGGTGACCCGCAGGCTTGTATCGAGGATCTGCTTGGCGCGGTGCTCCAATTAGGCGGTGAAAGCCTGGGTCCTCGGGCACGGGCGAGGGCTCGGGAAATTGAGCAGGAAAAAGCGCTGCGGGAGGATACAAAACGCAAGGAGAAAGTTGAGACACTCAACATGGCAGACACAACCCTCTACCAGACAAGGAAGACGCTGGAAGAGTTCAAAGACAAGATAAAGCC
>JACPFH010000004.1 GCA_016183075.1 Deltaproteobacteria bacterium
CCGATCAGGTCGCGGGCCACCGCGTCCGGCTTGATTATAGAAAGAGTACGTTCAATCACAGCGAAAGTAGACTTCCGAAGGTTCAAAGGTTCAAGGGTTTTAAGGGTTTTCTGGTTCGGGCTTTGGTCTCTTTAACTTTTGAACCATTAAACCGTTAAACTTCCTCAACCCCCGAGCACCTCTTTCATTGTCTGGCCTATCAGGGCCGGTGATGGAGCCATCCGGACGCCGGCTGCCTTGAGGGCGGCGATTTTTTCCTGCGCAGTCCCCCTGCCTCCTGAAATGATCGCCCCCGCATGCCCCATGCGCTTGCCGGCAGGAGCAGTTTGCCCGGCGACGAATGCCACCACGGGCTTTTTCATGTCGGCCTTGATCCACGCGGCAGCCTCCTCTTCCGCCGTCCCGCCGATCTCGCCGATCATGACAACCGCGTGGGTTTCAGCGTCCTCATTGAACAGCTTCAGAACATCAACGAACCCCAGGCCGTGAACCGGATCGCCCCCGATTCCCACGCAAGTCGACTGCCCCAGCCCGAGGCGGGTCAACTGGTCCACGGTTTCGTAAGTGAGGGTGCCGCTTCGGGATACAACCCCGATATGGCCCGGTTGATGAATATGTCCGGGCATAATACCTATTTTACACTCACCGGGCGTGATGACGCCAGGGCAATTCGGTCCGAGCAAGCGGGACTTTTTTCCCGCCAAATAACGTTTCGCGCGAACCATGTCATTGATGGGCACCCCTTCGGTGATGCAGACCACAAGCTCAATTCCGGCGTCCACCGCCTCCATGATCGCGTCCGCCGCGAAGGGAGGGGGGACATAAATGACGCTGCTATCGATTCCCGTGCCGGCCACTGCGTCCGACACCGTATCGAAAATCGGTATGCCCTCGAAGAGGGATCCGCCTTTTCCGGGCGTCACCCCCGCCACCATCCGCGTCCCGTACTCCTTGCAAGCGCGGGTGTGAAATTGGCCGGTGGAACCTGTGATTCCCTGCGTCAGCACCCGCGTGTTTCTATTCACCAGTATTGCCATAATATCTCAGTCAATGGTCAATAGTTATCAGTCAATAGTCCCTTCCCCCCATTGACCAATGACCGTTGACTATTGACTATTTTTTATCCTCGGACTGCCTTTACTATTTTTTCTGCGGCTTCGGCCATGGTTTCGGCAGGGATGATTGCCAGGCCCGATTCACCGAGTATCCTTTTCCCCATCCCTACGTTGGTTCCCTGGAGGCGCACGACCATCGGCACCCGAATATCGATTCCCCGGGCCGCCTCGACGATCCCTTGGGCGATGACATCGCAGCGCATGATTCCGCCAAAGATGTTGACAAGGACACCCTGGACGCGCCGGTCGGAAAGGAGAATCCTGAAGGCCTCGGTGACCCTCTCCGTGGTGGCACCGCCGCCGACATCGAGGAAATTTGCCGGCTCGCCGCCGTGGAGTTTGATGATATCCATAGTAGCCATCGCCAGCCCGGCGCCATTGACCATACAGCCGATGTTGCCCTCCAATGAAATGTAGGACAGGCCGAACCGGGAAGCTTCGATCTCCCTGGGGTCCTCCTCGTCCAAGTCCCTGAGGCTTGAAACCTGCGGCTGCCGGTACAGCGCATTGTTGTCGAAGTTCATCTTGGCGTCGAGCGCTATGAACTTGCCGTCGCGGGTGGCCACCAGGGGATTAATCTCCACCAGCGAGCAGTCGAGATCGACGAATGCGCGCGCCAAGCCCTGGAGAACAGCGGCCATGGAAGACACCTGTTCGTCGCGCGCCCCGAGCCGATAGGCGAGCCTGCGGCCCTGGAACGGGAGCCAGCCGACCGCCGGATCAACCAACTCGCGAAAAATCTTTTCCGGGCTTTTCCTTGCTATCTCTTCGATCTCCACGCCTCCTTCTGACGACGCAATCAGCGAAGGACGGGACGCAGAGCGGTCCAGGACGACGCCCAAATAAAGCTCACGGTCGATATCCAACCCTTCCTCCACCAGAAGCTTCCGAACGATCCTGCCCTTCGGACCGGTCTGGTAGGTAACGAGCTTGTTGCCGAGAAGCTCGGCAGCCTTGGCTTCGGTCGCTTGCGCATTTGCCGCGAGCTTGACGCCACCCGCTTTGCCCCGCCCTCCGGCGTGGATTTGGGCCTTGACCACGCAAGCGCCGCCGAGCTCCCGGGCGATAGCGCCCGCCTCTTGCGGGGTGATGGCGACACGTCCGCGGGGCACGGGAATGGCAAAACGCCTGAGAATCTGCTTGGCCTGGTACTCGTGGATATTCATGGAACAAATGGTGAACGGCGAATAGCGAATGGCAAATGGTGGGGACTGACTATTTGCTATTTGCCCTTTGATTAATTACCAGCGAGCAGCTTGTCCATGGCCTGGACCAGCTCCTTTACGTGGGCGAAGGACTGTTCCATAGCTTTCTTTTCCTGGGGGCTGAGCTCGATCTCGACAACCTTCTCCACGCCGCCCGCGCCGATCAGGACGGGCACTCCGAAATAGTAACCGTTGATGCCGTATTCGCCTTCGAGATAAGCCGCGCAGGGAAGGATCTCTTTTTTGTCTCCGAAGTAGGCCTCCACCATGCGAATCGCGGCCGACGCCGGAGAATAAAATGCCGACCCGGTTTTGAGCAAGGCCACAATCTCTCCCCCGGCATTCCGGACCCTGGCCTCAATCTCGTCAAGTCGCCGGCTTGGGATCAGCTTTTCGATGGGGACACCGCAGACAAGGCAACTGCTGCGCACCGGAACCATATCGTCGCCGTGGCCGCCCAGCACCAGGGCCGACACGCTGGCGACCGAGACGTTGAGTTCCTGAGCAGTAAAAGTCCGATAACGAGACGAGTCCAAAATGCCGGATTGCCCGACCACGCGGTTTTTCGGAAAAGCCGTCACCCGCTTGGTCAAGGTGACCATGGCGTCCAGCGGGTTCGTCACTACGATGACGAAAGCGTTGGGAGCATAAGTCTTGATGCCCTCGGCGACCTGGCGCATGATCTTCGCATTGGTCCCGACGAGATCATCCCGGCTCATGCCCGGCTTGCGCGCGATTCCCGCCGTTACGATGCAAACGTCGGTGCCGGCGATGTCCTCGTATTTGGTCGTGCCAGTGATCTTGATATCAAAGTTTTCGATCGGGGCGGATTGGAGAAGATCCAGCGCCTTGCCTTGCGGCAGCCCATCGATGACGTCATAGAGGACCACGTCCCCCAAGCCCTTCAAAGCGCACAACTGGGCCATGGTCCCGCCAATGTTCCCGGCCCCTATTAAAGCTATCTTTTTCCTCGCCATGTCTTTCTCCTCGGTGGTCGGCAGCTACCCGCCGTGTTCCGGACCGACGACGGGAGACGGCCGACCGGTCTGCGGTCTTCGGTCCTCGGTCAGCTCTTCCCCTACATATTCGCGATAATGGCGTCACCGAAGCCGGAGCAGCTTACGAGTTTCGCATCCGTCATAAGGCGCTCAAAATCGTAGGTTACCGTCTTGTTGGCGACGGCTTGCTCCAGTCCTTTGATGATGAGGTCGGCGGCTTCGCTCCAGCCCATGTAGCGGAAC
>JACPFH010000174.1 GCA_016183075.1 Deltaproteobacteria bacterium
CGATGGCGCGTGGGCTTGCCCTGCCGAAACCGACACCGCCGTGGTGGTTCTGGCCTGCGCTGATCGGCGGCGGCGTGCTGCTGGTGGCGGCGATCGTCAATCTGTTCCGCACGGGCCACAAGGGCTGGGCCTGGGCGCTGATCGTGATGGTAGGCGTCCTTCTATTCTTCTTGCTGAGGGCGGCGGCCGCGTCCCGCGGATCGGGCGGCGCCTTCGGCGGTGGTTCCTCGGGTGGTGGTGGGGCGACCGGTTCCTGGTGACGAGGTTTCCATGAGAAAGGCGAGCCAGTTCTTCTCCGAAGATGACCGCCGGGCCATCGAGCGGGCCGTGGCGGCAGCCGAGGCAACCACCACCGCGGAGATCATTCCGGTGGTGGCTACGGCCTCCGGGCGCTACGACCGGGCCGAGGATCTGTTCGGTGTGGTATTCGCGCTGCTAGCGCTTGCTGCCGCGTGGCTCGGCTTTCAGGATATAGCAGCGCCCCCGGGGTGGGGAGGTACCCATGAGCCTGCGCTCGGGCTCGTCTCCATCCTGCTTATTGTATTCTTCGGCTTCGTCGCAGGCGCGGCGCTCGCCGCCCGAGTGGCGGTTCTGCGCTTGCCCTTTATCACGCGTCGCGAGATGCAGGCGGAGGTGGAGCGAAGCGCTGCCGCGGCCTTCCAACAATTCCGGGTCCGGGGGACCGCCGGCGCCACCGGCATCCTCATCTACATCTCGCTCTATGAGCGTATGGTGCGAGTGCTCGGCGACGATGCCATCGCCGCCAGGCTCGGGCAGAGTGATTGGAAAGAAGTCCGCGATCTCGTCATCCGGGGCATCCGCGAAGACGAGCCCGCGCAAGGACTGGTTTGCGCCGTCGAAAAGTGCGGCGCTCTCTGCACGATCCACTTCCCGCCGCAGCCGAGGGATTTGAACGAGCTCTCCAACGCGCTACGCATCATCGACTAACGCCCGGCGACATACGGCCTGGGGGTAGCGCCGGCAATCGGGGCTCGTCTTGAACGCCTGCGTCAGGTCAGGAGGCCACGAGGATGCCGGGGACCGTGTGCCGCAGCAGTCACCACAGCTCTTGGAATTCGGACGAACCTGGCTTAAACTCGCTGCGCACTTGCACGGTACCCAAACGGAGGTGGAAGATGCTCCTTAAAAGGGCGCTCTTGGCTTTGGGCGTCATCGTTGCGGCGTCGTTGCACTGCGTCGTGGCCGCTCAAGCGCAGGTGCGAGAGGCGCTGCTCGTAGCCTATGCGGGGCACAACGAGACCGTGGCGCCCATGTGGGTCGGAATCGAGAAGGGTTTGTTCAAAAAGCATGGCCTGGATGTCAGCATGCTCCAACTCCGCAGCGGGCCGATCATGATGGCGACGTTGGCGTCGGGGAGCGTCCAGGTAGTTTATACGGCGTCATCGAGCGCCTTGAATGCGGCCTCGGCGGGCTTGAAAGTGAGCTGTGTGGCTTTTCCCGTCAACAAAATAGCCCGCCATCTGACAGCTCGAAAGGAAATCGCGTCCATCGAGGACCTTCGGGGCAGGGTTTTTGGGGTACAAAGCATCGGCGGGGGCTTTTGGCTCCAAACGATGCTTCTTCTGGACCATCTGGGGATAGACCCGGAGAAGTACCAGCTCAAGTTCAGGATTATCGGCGATACCCCCACGATCGCACAGGCCTTGATTACAGGACAGGTCGACGCCGCTGTTCTGCCTTACAGCTTTAGTGAGAGAGCAAGAAGGATGGGATTTCATTCCCTGGCGGATGCCGTTGCAATCAAGACGCCTCTTCCGATAACGGGCTTGTGCGCTCAGAGAGAATTCCTTGCCCGCTCCCGGGATGCCGTGACGCGGCTTATTCAGGGCATGATCGAGGCGGTCGTTTTTGTTCACGGCCCGAGAAACAAAGCGGAGATCATGGAGGTGCTCAGGAAGAATCTGCGATTCGAGAAAGTGGAAGACACCGAGATGTCCTATCGGGTGTTGGCTCAAGTCAGCACCCTCGATGTGGATCTCTACGCGGATGCCTGGAGATTGATCCAAAGGATTGTCTCCCGGGTGAACCCGAAGCTTGAGCAGGTTGATTTGAACCCGTTGCTCGACCGGAGCTTCGTCCGCAGCCTGGAAGAGAGCGGATTCCTGCCCGAGATGAGAAGAAGAATGGGGAGTTAAGCGGAAGGAGAAAGGTCAGGATGAACCACGAGAATTGGGGAAACGTTGTGGCCGAGATTCATATTCTTGACTCGATGGCTCCGGGGTTGCGGGGGATCGAGCAGTTCTCCCATCTCATCGTCGTCTTCTTCATGCATCAATCCGCCTTTGACTCGGAAACCTATTTGGCGCGCCGCCCGCGCGGCCGCTCCGACATGCCGGTGATGGGCGCCTTCGCCCAGCGCGCCCGGCATCGACCTAACCCCATCGGGGTGACTACCGTCGAGCTTGTCGAGGTGCGGCAAAACGTTGTCAAAGTCAAAGGATTGGATGCGATCGACGGCACGCCGGTTTTGGATTTGAAGCCGTATTTGCCCGCCTTTGATTGCCGCCCCCAAGCGAAGATTCCCGAATGGGTCGAAAGGTTGATGAAGGGCTATTTCTAACCAACTAGGAGGCGCAGGTGAATTTACGACAAGAAGCTTTTTCGAGCTATCGCGATCTTAGGGACTGGCTGGACCAGGTGGAGAAATTGGGCGAGCTCAAGGTCGTGCGCGGCGCCCATTGGGATCTTGAGATGGGAGGGATTGCCGAGGTCGTTTCGCGCGAAGCCAAAGGCGTGGCGCCGGCGTTGCTCTTTGACGAGATAGCGGATTATCCGCGCGGCCATCGCGCCTTGTTCTGCCAGCTCGACTCCGTGCGTCGTCTCGCGCTGACGCTCAACTTAGCCCTGGATCGGCCCGATAAACTGTCCTGTGTGAGGGCGTGCCGCGACCGACTCGGCACGATGCAATTCATCCCGCCTCGCCCGGTGGAGCGCGGCGAGATTCTGGAGAACGTGATCGCGGGGGACGAGATCGATCTGTTCCGGTTTCCCGTGCCCAAACATCATGAGAACGACGGGGGGAGGTACCTCGGAACGGCTCATTGCGTCATCACGCGGGATCCGGACGAGGGTTGGGTCAATCTGGGAACTTATCGCTGCATGCTGTTCGGCAAGAATTCGGTGGGGCTGCACATGAGCCCCGGAAGGCACGGGCGGATCATGCGGGATAAATTCTTCGACCGCTCCGAGCCCTTCAAGGTGGCGAACGCGATGGGAGTCGACCCCGCCCTTTTCCTGACCAGCACCATGGCGGTGCCGGCGGGCGTCTCGGAATATGAGTTTGCCGGCGCACTGAAAGGAAGCCCGATAGAGGTCTTGGAAGGGCCCTACACCAAACTTCCCATACCCGCGCACGCCGAGATCGTCATCGAAGGCGAATGCATCCCGGGTGAAACTCAGGACGAAGGTCCCTTCGGTGAATGGGCGGGTTACTACGCAAACAACGGATTGGCCCCTGTGCGTGAGCCGGTGGTCCACGTCAAGACATTACTGTACCGAAACGATCCCATCTTGACCTGCGCTCAGCCGGCAAGACCGCCGGGCTACAATTTTGCCTTCTGCGTTTTCCGCTCGGCCATGATATGGGACGAGATAGAAAAGGCCGGTGTTCCCGACGTCCGCGGCGTATGGTGTCACGAGGCGGGCGGCAGCAGGCTGTTCAACGTTATCTCCATCAAGCAACGCTATCCGGGCCATTCCCGCCAGGCCGGCGTGATTGCTTCCCAGTGCAGCTCGGGCGTCTACATCGGCAGGTATACAGTGGTGGTCGACGATGACATCGATGTCGCCAACCTGAGCGATGTCATCTGGGCTATGGCCACGCGGGCCGATCCGGAGAGGGCGATCGAGATTTTCCGCCGGTGTCGGAGCAGCTCGGCAGATCCTGCGGTTTCGCCGGACCGCAAAGCGTCCGGCTCCAATCCGGATGCCGTTTTCACCTCCAAGGCTGTGATCGATGCCTGCTGGCCGTACGAATGGAAAGATCGGGCCTATCCGGTCGTCGAAGTCGGTCCTCAGTTGCGCGGTCAGATCCTGTCGAAGTGGGCCAGGGAGTTTGAGAACATACTGTAAATAACCGGCGCCTGAGAGGACCCGTGCTGCGCCCGGCCGCAGCGAGGGGCAGCTACCGCACCGCCGGTTGATGCCCCGGAGTCGACCGGCAGTGCGCTGCTCCGCGCTCGCTTGCGGCTCGGTCACATGCCTTGCGGCCTTACCCTATCCCTGGGTATCTGACGTTTTCTCTTTCGGCGTCGTCTCCCTTGCCGGAGCCGGAGTCTCACCTTCCGGCTTAGACCCGCCCTGCTCTAGTCCAAGGGCCTTTTTCGTCTGATCATCCAGTACGCCGGTAGCCTTGAGGCCCTGAGCTTGCTGGAAGGTCTTGAGAGCCTCTTGGGTCTGCTTTCCCATGACGCCGTCTATGCGCCCGGGGTCATGGCCTTTGTCTTTCAGAGCCTGCTGGACTTTTTTGATTTCTTCGCTGCCCGCCGCCATTCCAGGACTCTTTCCTTCCTCAGGCCCTTTCTGGCCTTCCATTTTTTCCATCGGGGCGCCACCGGGGCTTTCACCTTTTGGCTCGACCTGGGACCAGGCAGGAAGAGCGCTGAACGCCAATGCTCCCGTCAAAACTAAAATGGACGAGAGCGATTTGTTTTGTTTCATTTTCGTTCCCTCCTTTCTAGCTCATTTTGGGTCGCCCCTACGGACTTGTCAATTTGGGGAATACCTGAGGAGAGTTAACCTCGATCTCGAAAAAAAAGCGGGAATAAACGTCCGGCAGCGCAGGGCTCGCCGCTCGAAGCGTTACGGAAAAAAATCGGAGTGGGTTTTACAGATTCTGAGAAGCGCTGACTAACGACGTTCGTCGGAATCTCGGCCATTTCTCAGATAGAGCGGAGTTTTTGTCGGAGTTAAAACAACCGCGGGTTGAACTCCAGGTTTAGCTGATCGTGAAAAAAAAGTCTCCAGGAAATTTTCTAAAGACAGAATGCCGGCCGTCCTGGCGTCCCCGTTGACCACAACACCGATCACGGACCCCGAAAGATCAATGACCGGGCCACCGCTCATGTTGTTCTCTACCCCAATTCCCCACTTCGTGTTGGCCGGAATGCCCCGGGCCTCGAGGTAATTGCTGGCGTAAACCGGGATATCCGCGGCAAAGTATCCCCGATGGTGCTCGTCGGCCAGATTCAGAAAACCGTGCGCGATAGAGAAATCGCTGTTACGGGGGTAGCCGGCGATGAAGACTCTTTTTGGCGGCACCAGGGGCTTCAATTCAAAATCCGCTCGGGGATGAGCGAGATCGACGGAGCCTTTCTTGAATTCCGTCAACTCCCAATAGGGGAAGCGAACGCCAGGCGGGCTCTTGAGCCGCCCGATCACAAAATCTCTGAGTTTGATAATCTCGTCCGGAGTCTGAATATCGCCTTTGGTCGAGTCCTCTCTTGTAAGGTGGGAGATGAGCTCGATCTCAAATTCCCTGCCCCCGTTTTGCGCTCTGTACTGGAGCGCGGGATGCTCGGTTGAGCAGTCAACCGACACGGAAAATCCGTATTCCCTTTGACGGTTCTTCAGGCAATACTTCATGACATGGTAAGCGGTGACAAAGAGTCCGTTGGGCGAAATCAAAAAACCCGAGCCGAGGTTAGCTCGCTTCCACTTCCCATCCTTGTCTTTATATTGCACCAGGATTTTGAGGCTTTTTGACCCTGCCTCCTCCCAGGTGAACTTGGCGCCTTTGGCCGCTAGCTGTTTGGGCTCGGTGAGGTAACTGCCCCGTGCCCACGAGGGGACCAGCAGGAACAGAGCGAGCGCGCAAAGAGAGGGACTAAAGAACCTGCGACGAGCCATCGGGTGAATACCTTATTTCACCGGGAATATATACCTTGTTTACATTAAGAATTCAACGAAAATTCCACCCGCAAACTCCCCGGCGCAAAACTTTCCACGGGATCTCCTGGGGACAGACGATCAGGGTTAGAAGTTGGAGCTTGTGGGGGAGATAGGCGTCGATTAGGCCCCGGGGCGTGCAGCATGAGCCGAGGAGTCGGCGTATATTCGGATGGAATCCTCTGCTATCCGGTGGCCTCGTGTAATCAGTGTGATGATGCTACGGACATTACGGCTGACATTGTCGATGTCACTAACGGGAAAACCGTCTAGTAAGAACCTTCCAATAAACTTTTCCTCCCCAAAGGTCACGATCTCAAGCGCCTCGGGCCTGTCCTCTTTGAAGTAGCGCTCGGTGCCTCGGGCGCAGTTGTCCAACCCCCTTTGTAGCGTCGTCGAGATCTTTATACCTACAAACAATCGTTTATCTATATCGTACATCGTGGCATCTCCTTTACCTTGATCCCTTGGACTGGAAATGGAGGGGGTCTCTCAAGTTCTGCAGTTCCCGGTAGTAATAAAGCGCCGCGGGCCTTTTATCCTTAAATCTAAATGTCAGCCGCTTGAGAAAGTCGAGTTCCCCTTGGGTTATGTCTGCGCTCATGGACGGATCCTGGAGGAACTCTCTCAGTCCAGACTCTTCCTCTGCTTCATGCTCAGGCTCCTTTTCGACAAACTCAAACTCTTTAATCTGCTCACGGCCCAGTCCAGAGGTCAAAACGATCTTCATACCGAAGGTCGCAAGATCGATGTCCCAGGATTCAATGAGCGGGTCCAGGAAATAGACGAAGTTCTGTACCGACAAGTTGAAAACATCGGTATCCAGGAACTCCAGAACGATCACCCGCATCTCCTCGTAGCTTTTGTGGTTCATCCGTGCGACTACCCGCAGCCAATTCTCGTTTTTCCATTCCTCCTTGGCTATTCCCTTGGACACGTCTAAAAGCTTTTGCGTGATGAGCCGCTCGGTTTCGCCGAAGGGTTCCCTGTCAAAAATAGGGCGCAGTTGTTTGGCCTTCTCTGCTTTGCATTTCCGCAGAATCAGTTCTCGAATTTCTTGAAACAAAGGCCTAGCCGGCTCTTCGATCTTTCTTTTAAGCTCCTCTTTGCGCTGCAGGTTAGCCAGCTTTGCCAGCTCTCCTGGCCGAAGTTTCAAAAACGCTCCAATCTTTTCATAAATGTCGGACCGATTGGGTGCGGGAAGCGATTTCTTTCCGGTAAGGAGCTGGGAGATATAAGATTCGGTGACCTCCGCCGCCACAGCCAACTCCCTCTGCTCGTGACCCAGATTCTCTAGCCGATGCTTAATTAAGTCCGTGATATTCATGGTGTTTTTGTGAATTATTAACCAATTATAGTTATCTATACTATATCTCGGCGAGCTTGTAAAGATTTAACTTGACAAATATAGTTAATTATTCTAGCGTGTCGTTAAACCCTATAACAGTGCGGAAAAGGCGATTAGGGCCCATAAAGGAGAAAAAATGAATACTTTTTTGTTGTTTGTCATTCCATCGCTGGTGGTGATCATAGGGATGATATTGAACAATCTCCAAATTTCATTTGCTCAACCTGAGAGTTCATCGGAAACGGATCCGGCTAAAAAGTTGGCCGCTGAAAGGCAAGCTTACCAGAAGTTCTTCAACTCACAGAGAGTTCGATTGTTGAACCGCCAGAAATGGGTTGGTCGATATGCCTGGTTGGTTCTTGTGGCATTTTTTGCCTCCTCCTGGTGGATGTATTTGGATACAGTGGATAAAACAACGGCTGCAAAACAAATTGCCGCGATTCAGACACTGCCGGTAGTTGAAAGCAAGGACGTGGTTTTATCTCTGACTCTCAGCGATGGCAACAACGTTCAATACTTAATCAAAGTATCGAAAACCGAGAAAACGGGCGCTCCCGCGAAAGAAGCACTTTCGACGGAAGCTGTTCAAAGCTGGCGGCTGACCGGCCTGGGAACCGCTACGAGTATCGGGGATGCCAAAGTGCCTCTTGGCATCGCTCTGAATATCTCGAAATAAGGGGCGATAGGGGGTGGAATGTCGGAGACTCTGGCCCAGATCAAGCTGCAAAACGGAACGCTGATTCGGCATAAGGTGACAGGATATGAAGGGCGCATAGACGGCACAACTGAGATTAAGACCTGCTTCACCATGGGCGGAGAGTTGTTGAATAAGCCCAGCACCAAACAGCCATTTCAATATCGTGTGTTTGTAATGGGAGAATCCACGCGGCGGATCGCGCCGCCTGAGGATTTGGAAATCCTGGAAGGGGTCGCGGCGGTTGCCTGCCCTGTTTGTCACTCCTCTTTTCAGACCAGGCCCGGATGTGCAGACAAACCAGGGGGTCGCTGTAAGTGCGGCGGATGGATTTGCCCATCCTGCTTGGCGTGTCGGGACGCGAACGGGCAGTCTCCCTGCCCTAGACAGGAAAAGCGCGTAGCCAGAAGACTGACTCTCCAGAAGAGAGCCAGGGTGGGTTGACGCGGGGACCGAAATAACGTACATTGAGTTTCCTTCTTCAGTATAGGGCCTTCTGAAAGAGGAAAAGACGAAAGTTGAAGGCCTTAGTCAGTCTCTCCTTGCGGAACGATACCTAAAGGAAAAAACCGACCAGAGCGTGGTTCCAGCTTTTTCAGTTCTCCATGTTCTGCTCCAATTGGTGGTCAGGTTCTCAGGGTCAAAGACACTAGCATTCTCTCAAAGGAGGAGAACATGAGTAACAAATTGTATGTTGGCGGCTTGCCTTATTCGGTGACCGAAGGGCAACTGCAGGAAATATTCGCGGCGCACGGGACCGTGGAATCGGCTCGGGTGATTGCGGATAAATTTACCGGTCAGTCACGGGGTTTTGGCTTCGTGGAAATGAGTTCCGGGGGAGAGGCCCAAAAGGCGATCCAGGCCCTGAACGGAACCCAACTGGATGGGCGTACCCTGGTGGTTAATGAAGCCAAGCCTATGGCATCCCGCGATGGCGGAGGTCGAGGAAACAGGAGTGGCGGGAGTAACCGCTGGTAGTTTTCTAGGTCTCAAGTAACCAAAAAGGGGCAATTAGTCGGTTTGCCCCTTTTTTTTTAAACTCGACGCGGATCAGTCAGGGACCCGCGATTGGATGTAGAAAAGGCCGTTGGGGTCCATTGTGGACACGATCCTGGTGCGAAGCCAGCCCTCCTGCACAAGCTTTTCCGATTCTTGTTCAGGCTCGTACTTAACGCCCACCATCGGAGACTTCACGCCGACTTCACCGTATTCAACCGCTTCCCAAGGAACTTCCAGCGGTCTCCCGTTGGCGGGGTTGAGCGGCCACACATCAACATTGGTAAGGGGGATACCCACTGCTGCGTCGAGGTACCAGGTGGGGTGGGAAGAGAAAACCGGTCCGGCCTCGACGGAGCCGTGAGTGAGGAGCGCCGGCTTGTCGAGGAGGTTTTTTAGTCTTCTCCTT
>JACPFH010000175.1 GCA_016183075.1 Deltaproteobacteria bacterium
GTCGGCATCGCACCAGCACGTTCTCGCCGAGGGTGCAGTTCGCGCCGATAACGACGCGCTGCGCGTCAAGGATAACCCCGGGAGCCAGCGCTACGCCATCGCCTATGATCGCGCCGTTCAAGCGATAGAGCCAAATCTTGAAGTCTGACGGAAGCCGTGCGAAGTGTTGCGGCGCCGCACGGATGTGGGCGAGGAACTCGGGATTCAGGACACCAGTCGGATCACCCGGTGAGGGCGTCGGTGTAACCCTTGTTGACCAACCAGGTTCGCCTTGTACGGATGAAGGACCGCCAGCGGCGAACGCCTGAATGTCCCGTTCGCGAATTAGCCCGCTCTTGCCCAGTTTCGCCGGGTCGATACCGAATGACAGCACAAGGGCCTCCGCCGTGGCCGTCAGCGTAAACGAGCCGGTTGCCGCCGGTGCAGGTGCGACGGGTGCGGCGACGGTCTCTACGTTCGATGGCACCGCATCGGCCCTGGCATTCGTGAGGTACGCGATTACCTGCTGTACGGCAACGCGGTCCCCCGGCTTGGCAAGACGCTTCAGGTAGCCGCGCCCTCATCCTTTGACCACTCGACGAGTGTAACCTCATCGTCGTTAGCATTGGCACGCGGCAAACGTACCGGAACCTCCATCAGAGTACCTCAAATGGCCAGCTTGCGGCACCTTCAGAGTTATAGCCAGGGAAGGCCGTCTTCCCCAAGTTGGGCAACCAGCCTAATTCACCCGTCGTTCAGCACGTCGACGATGGCCTCCAAGACCCTCTGTGCGGACGGCAACACCTGTTGCTCCAACTGTCGCGCGCACGGAATCGGGACGTCCGCTGCGCCGACACGCCGGCAACAGAATTGCCGGTCAGCCTCAAGGAGCGTTGCAACGACCTCTGCGCCGACTCCGAACGATTTAACTCCCTCCTCGACAAAGACGAACCTTTTCGTCCGCGCTACGGACTCCAACACATCCCCAAGCTCAAGGGGATAAAGCTGCGTCACAACGAAATAGTCGAACTCGATCTCCATCTCCAGCAGTAGGCGCTCCATCGCTTCCTCAACCACATCGGTCAGACCGCCATACGTCGCCACCGTCACGTGCGATCTGCCGGTTTCGGACATGAAGTGAAGCGCCGGGTAGCTGCCGTTGGTTACGCCGACTGAGGGGACGAAGACGCACCCAGTCGGAGGCTTGCGCGTGTTCAATTGTCGCCGCCAGGAGCCTCACGGGGTCGTGTCGTCGGGAAAGCGCGACGACCTTCAATCCAGGCACCCCGCACAACCTAGCCTCGAGGCTCTGGCTGTGAGTGGCGCCATAACCCCGGTAGCCCCCGGATACCAACCGGAGGACCAGTGGCACCTTCACACGCTCATTGGACATGAAGAATAGCTTGGAGGCATGGTTGATGAGTTGGTCCATCGCGAGTGTTACAAAGTCGCCGAACATGATCTCCACAACAGGACGCATGCCCGCCAACGCCAAACCCGTGGAAACCCCCGTGATTGCAGCCTCAGAGATCGGGGTATTCAGCACGCGGTGAGGGAACCGTGCCGACAGTCCCTTGGTGACCTTGAACGCACCGCCGTATGGGTCTGCTAGATCCTCACCCAACAATATGACGTCGTCGCGGCGCTCCATCAACTCGCCGAGGCCACGATTGAGGCATTCGTTAATGCGCAAGGTAAGGTCCACTCCGGATCCGGCGACAAGCTCGACGGAGGAACCGAACAGCGGCACCTCGATCGGCGCGTAAGCCTCAATACGCTCCATTGCCATCATCGGTCGAGACGTCACCTCTTTCTCTACCTCGTCCACTTCCACCTCTGCCCGCCTCCACGCTTCCGTCGCCGCCGCATCCCCCTTCTCAAGGAGGCGATTAAACCAGTCTCCTCGCCAGGCGGCTTGGATCACCTCCGGCGGGCGATGATCGTCGCCCTTGCTGTGAGCAGCCAAACGGAACGTATCAAGGATCTGGACGAAGGGTCGCACCGGACGACCGTCGGTTCCTCGAACCCCTGCAACAACCTGCCGCAGGTGCTCGCACAACACCTCCAAACACTCGGGGCTTCGACGGTCGGTAGCGATTCCGAACGCCGCAAACCGCTGCGCCACGTCCCCGCTAGTCGTCGTGCGCGTATCCGTGGACTGCGCATACCCGTTGTGCTCGACAACGACGAGCAACGGCAGCGACCAGAGGGACGCCAAATTCATCGTCTCGTAGACAATGCCCTCACCGAGTGTACCATCGCCGATGAAGCAGACGACGATGCCGCCCGGCACTGTGCGCTCGCCGTCCGTCAACCGCCGAGCCAATGCTACGCCCGTCGCTATCGGCAGATTCCCTCCCTGGAGTCCGTTGGAGAAGAAGTTACCGCTGCACAGGTGCTGCGAGCCACCGCGACCTCCACAGACCCCACCCTCTCGACCCATGATCTCGGAGAGAAGATCAGGCATCGAACCGCCGAAAGCCATGAAATGGCCATGACAACGGTGGTTAGAGAAGACATAATCCCGCTGCGGATCCAGAAGGGGAGACAACACCGCGGCACAAAGCTCCTGGCCCACACAAGTATGCGTGGTCCCGGACAACTGCCCCTGCCCAAACAACTTAAGCAGATGCAGCTCGAACGCTCTGATCCGCGCTACCATTTCGATG
>JACPFH010000176.1 GCA_016183075.1 Deltaproteobacteria bacterium
CATGGAATCCTTTTCGATCCGGTATTCCTGCGCAGCCATGGTTCGCTCTCCTTTGTGAATTTCTCTCTAGCTTTTATCGGGTTCTCGGTTCTAAGTCTAGCTCCGCCTCGCCCGGCGCGCATTCATGTCGAAGCCCGAGGGGCGCCGAGGAGAAAAGCCGCGGCTGCGCAGAGGGCTTCGGGACTCCCTTTGCTCCACGGGACTACGCGACGCGACCCCAGTTTTGTCTATTTCGTCATCTGGTCTATTTAGTCCTTTAGTCTTTGCTTCGACCCAGTGACCAAACGACCAGATAGACTAAAAAGACCACGAATTGCAGGCTAGGCGCCGGAGCAGGTATTAGCGCGATGCTAACTTCCGCAGGGGATGGTGACCGTGAACGTGGAGCCCTTGCCCGGCTCGCTGCTCACCGCAACGCTGCCGCCGAGCATGTCGGTAAACTTCTGCACGATGTAGAGGCCGAGCCCGATGCCGCCGTGGGTTCGGCGGATCGAGCTATCGCCCTGGTGAAAGATCTTGAAGATGGACGGCAAGGACCCGGGGGAAATGCCGATGCCTGTGTCCTTGACGGTCAGTTCGAGCGTATTGGTTTCCGTCAAGTAGCGAGCGCAAACCCGCACCTCTCCGCGGTCGGTGAATTTGACCGCGTTGTTGATGAGATTTTGAAGAATCTGCCGGAGCTTCACGCTGTCCGTATGAATGGTCGGCAGGTCGGCAGGGTAGTCCCACTCCAGCACGAGGTCTTTGTCTAGCTGATAATCGTAGTCCGACCGCAGCTCGGCTAAAAGATGGCCCAATCGCACCGGGCGAGCGTCGGCCTTGATCGCTTGGGACTCGAGCCTGGTTACATCGAGGATGCTGTTGACCATGCTCAACAATTCATGGGAGCAACCAAGAATTTTGCCTATGACCTTATCTTGCTCCGCCTTGGTCTCTCCCACCACGTTTTCATGAATCATGCGCGCGTAGCCGTTGATGACGGTGATGGGAGTCTTGAGCTCGTGGGACATGATGCTCAGGAATTCGTCTTTCACCTTATTGGCTCTTTCCAGATCGAGCGCTTGCTGCTTGATCTGTTCGTACAACCGGCAGTTCTGGATCGCGATCGCCGCGTGTCCGGCAAGAGTGGAAAGGAACTCGATCTCATCGTCGGCGAAGAGATGCTCCTCTTTCGTGTAGAAGGCAAGGACTCCGAGAGGTTCGTCTTTGGCCATCAGGGGAACCCCCAAATAGGAGACGAGCCCCCGGTTGCGGAAGAATTCGGGGTCGCTCAGGCGCGGGTCGCTCTGCAAGTCGGACGACATCAGAGGGGTCTTCGTGTCGAACACCCGACGAGCCAGGCTGCCGTCGGCCTCTGAATCCTCATCGAGATTCCGACTGGCGATGGCCTCTAAGCCTCGCGCGGCCGCGTTGTAGAGCCGAACCGTGGTAGCGGAGTAGGGGAGAAGTTGATCGATCTTTTCCACCAGCAACGCCGAGACCTTGTCGAGATCCAGGGTTGAGGTGATCGCCACGTTGATATCGTGCAAGGCCGCCTGGCGCCGCCGATGCTGTTGAACCTGGTGCTCGGCGCGGTGCCGCTCCCGGCGGATTCTGGACTCTCCCAACTCCCTCTCGATGGCGGGGATGAGGCGGGCGAGGTTCCCCTTCATGATGTAGTCCTGGGCGCCCGCCTTCATTGCCGCTACCGCGGTGTCTTCGCCGATCGTTCCGGAGACGAAGATGAAGGGGATATCGAGCCCGCTCTTTTTGAGCAGGTCCAGCGCTCCGGTTCCGCTGAAGTTGGGCATGCTGTAATCGGAGATCACGATGTCCCAGCCCTGGCGGGCGAGCGCTGCCATCATGGCCTCGGCCGTATCCACCCGTTCATGGGCCACATCGTAGCCGGCGCGACGAAGCGCCCGCACCAAGAGCAGCGCGTCGTTCTCCGAATCTTCGACTATGAGCACCCGCAGCGCTTGGCTCATATCGCACTTCCCATAGGCATTGCCCTTCTTACTGAGGAGTTCATAAGTAACTTTACGTCTCCAAAGACCTTCAAAAGGCAAACCTTGAAAGGGGCGGGTTTCGTCATTCCCGCGGAAGCGGGAATCCAGGGGAGGAGCAGAAGCAGACTGGATGCCCGCCTACGCGGGCATGACGGAGAGTGGCCTGGTTTGGCAACAGAAGCGAGAGACTCGCCATCGAACGGACTCCAATTTCTACTTACCAACGAACTCATTAATACCTCAGAGGGTAAAGTAAAAAGTGGCGCCTTTTTCCACTTCCCCCTCCGCCCAAATCTCTCCGCCGTGACGCCGGACAATCCGTTGCACGGTGGCCAGGCCAACCCCGGTTCCGTCAAACTCCGCGGCCTTATGGAGTCGCTGGAACGCGCCAAACAGCTTGGCTTTGTAGGTCATATCAAAGCCCGCGCCATCATCGCGAACGAAATAGGTCTGCTTGCCGTCGTGCTGGGTGAGGCCGAACTCGATGCGCGCGCGCGGGTGTTTCGACGTGAACTTCCAGGCGTTACTGAAAAGGTTCTCCAGGACCGCGCGCAGCAGTTGGGGGTCTCCCTTGACCTCCAGGCCGCCCTGAATCGCAAACTCCACTTGGCGCCGCGGCTCGCGTTGTTTGAGCTCCGCTGCCAGCTCTTTCGCCATCTCGCTTAGGTTGACCGCTTCGCGGTGTATCTCGGCCCGAACGACACGCGATAAGTTTAACAGAGCGTCGATGAGTTCGCCCATCTGCTGGCTGGATGCCCGGATGCGCGTGAGGTAATCCTTGCCTTGCTCGTCGAGCTTCTCGGCGTAGTCCTCCAGCAAAGCCTGGCTGAAACCGTCGATGCTCCGCAGCGGCGCCCGCAGATCGTGCGATACGGAGTAGCTGAACGCCTCGAGCTCCCTGTTGGCGGCCTCCAGGGCGGTGCTTCGTTCCGCGAGCGCCTCTTCCGCTCGCTGGCGCTCGCCTATTTCCTCGCCTAGGCTCTTGTTGGTCTGTTGGAGATTCTCCACCAGCCGCTGGTTTTCCAACAGAAGCCGCTGCTGGCGGATGGCGTTGCGAACGGTGGCGTGGACCTCATCCATGTTAAAAGGTTTGCTGATGTAAGCGTAAGCCCCCTGGTTCAGCGCCGCCACCGCGGTCTCCAGGCTGGCGTAACCCGTGACCAGGACGAAGCTCGCCTCAGGCTTGATCTCCTTCAGGCTTTCCAGAATCTCAAGCCCGCTCCCGTCCGGGAGCCGGAGGTCCGCGAGCACCACGTCGGGGGCGTCCTTCTCCACGTGTTCTATGGCGGCCCGGGCTTGGTTACAGGCGGTCACACGGTAGCCGGCCTCCTCAAGATTGGCGACCAGAGTCGTCCGCATCCCGCTTTCGTCCTCCACCACCAGGATCTTTGCCGGATCCAGAAGCATGGCGTCGCTCTGGATACGGTTTGCTCTACCAAAGTCAAGAGGTTCTCCAGGTCAAGGGGCTTGTAGGCTACAGGATAGGCGCCGGCTTCCAACGCTTGTCTGATGGAGTCTTCCAGCACAAACCCCGTGATGAAGATAACCCTGGCGTCGGGATCGATCGCTTTGACCTCCTGGAAGATGGAGACCCCGTCTCTGCCTGGAAGTTTGATATCCATGAAGATGACGTCGTAGTGGCGGTCTTTAACCATCTGGATGGCCTTGGCGCCGTCGTCGGCTTCGGCCACGCGGTATCCTTTGGTTTTGAGAATCTCGCCCAGCACGGCTCGGTCTGAAGTCCGGTCATCCACAATGAGAATGAGCACCGTCTTCAGAACGGACTGGACGAGACTGATCACCTTTTCCAGGTCAAAGGGCTTGTAGATGACCGAAAAGGCCCCCTCTTCCAGGGCTTCTTTCACCAGGTCTTCGACAGCGAAGCCCGTCATCATCACGACTACCGATCCCGGACTGATCTTCTTGATCTCCCTGAAGGTCTGGACTCCGTTGATACCAGGCATCTTGATATCCATAAAGATGAGGTCAAAATGCGTCCGCTTGACTGCGTCGATGGCCTGGTAGCCGTCCTCCACCCCGGTGACGTTATAACCTCGGTCCTCGATTGTCCCTGCCAGGGTGAGCCGCATGCTTCTCATGTCATCAACGACGAGAATCTTCGCTTTCTTAGCGGTCATAGTTTTTGCCTTCACGGGTTGTTGTTGGTTGTGCTAACGGCCTGCTCGCTATGCAAAGGAAGCCTGATCGTAAAGACCGTCCCGTCTCCGGGTCTGCTGCTTACGCCCAGGCTCCCCTTGTGCCTTTCGATGATCTGTTTGACGATGGCCAGTCCCATCCCGATCCCCCTGGGCTTGGTCGTGAACAGGGGATCAAAGATCTTGGCCACGTCCTGTTCGGAGATCCCGTGCCCTGAATCCCGAATTTTTACCTCACCGAGGCCGTCCGCAGACCTGGCCGAGATGGTCAGAGTGCCGCCTTCGGGCATGGCTTCGTCGGCGTTCTTGATCAGGTTAGCAAAGGCGCGGCGCATTTGGTCGCTGTCAACCACGACCTCGGGCAACGCGGGCGCAAACTCCTTGACGACCTTGACGTTCTGTTTGAGCTCCAAGCGGGACAGAGCATTTTCCAGGACACTATCCAACTTGGTGGGGGAGACTTTGGGCGGGTTGACCCGAGCGAAGTCCATCAGGTCGGTGATGATCCGGTTGCACGCCTCTATCTCCTCGTCCATGAGACCAAGAAACTCGCGGACCCTCGGGTTGTCTTTAACCGTTTCGGATCCGTCGAGCTTCCCCTTGATGTAGTAGGCGGCGTTCTTGATGGCGCCCAAGGGGTTTCTAAGCTCGTGGGCGACGCCCGCCGAGAGCTCGCCGATGGC
>JACPFH010000245.1 GCA_016183075.1 Deltaproteobacteria bacterium
GCCAAGAGGGTCACGGAAATCGCTATCCAGTTCAAGCAGCCACCGCTTTTGCTCTTCGAGTCATGCGCCCGGGAGCAGTTCAGCCCGAACACGCTCGTTCTGCGCATTCAACCTGAGGAGGGGATCTCGCTCAGCTTCGAGGTCAAGCCGCCGGGGCTTGAGATCTGTGTCAGCCCGCTGAGCCTCGATTTCAGTTACAAAGCAGCATTCGGAGAGAGTCCGCCGGATGCGTACGAAACCTTGCTGCGCGATTGCATGCGCGGGGATTCCACTCTCTTCATCCGTAACGACTGGATTGAGCTTGCCTGGTCGCTCGTGACCCCGATCCTCGAAGCCTGGGAAGCTACGCCGCCGCAGGGCTTTCCCAACTACGCGGCCGGCACATGGGGCCCGAAAGAGGCGGATGCCGCGATGGAGAGTGATGGCCGTCAATGGAGACGCCTGTGAGCGAGAGAATTGTCGCCGGAGATATCGGCGGTACTAAGACCAACCTTGGGCTTTACTCCGTCCACGAGGGCAGGCTGAGCTTGATCGCCAAGCGGAGCTTTCAGAGCAGGGATTATCCCGATCTCGAGTCGCTATTGAAAGAGTTTCCCTCGGATGCTTCGGGGACAGTCACAAGAGCCTGTTTCGGCGTAGCGGGCCCCGTGGTCGGCGATCGAGTGGAGACCCCCAACTTGCCTTGGATTATCGACGGGTGTAACCTCGCGCGCTCTTTCGGCATGAGCCGCGTTCTGTTGATTAACGACCTCGAGGCCACCGCTTACGGCATTTTAAATCTCGGCGCAGGCGAGCTTGAATGCCTCAATCAAGGGGTGCCGGAGCGGAAAGGCAACATGGCGGTGATTGCCGCCGGCACCGGACTGGGGGAAGCCATTCTCTTCTGGGACGAAAAGGGTTACCGTGTGTCCGCGTCTGAAGGAGGACATGCGGACTTTGCGCCTAGGACTCCTCTGGAGATCGAACTCCTGGGTTATATGACATCCCGTTTTGGTCACGTGAGCTATGAGAGGGTCCTTTCCGGACCCGGACTGGTAAACATTTATAACTTTCTCAACGAATCGAACTATTTTCGCGAACCGGTATGGTTAACTGACAGGTTTGCGACGGCAGACCCGGCTGCGGTGATTTCAGAGGTCGGCTTGTCAGGCGAAGCTGAGATCTGTGTCAAGGCCCTCGATATCTTTGTCTCCGTCTACGGCGCCGAGGCTGGCAATCTTGCGCTCAAGGCAAAGGCGATTGGAGGGGTTTATGTTGCGGGAGGGGTCGCTCCCAAAATATTTCCCAAACTCAAAGATGGCACTTTCGTGCGTGCCTTTACGGAAAAGGGCAGATTTTCTGATTTTCTTTCTAAGATTCCCGTCCACGTAGTTCTCAACGAAGAGGCAGCGCTCCACGGAGCAGCCTACTACGCCACTCTCCGATCCAATGGGTGAGATCGTAGTCTGCCGGGACCCAGAAGATTTAAGCCGAAGGGCTGCAGCGGAATTCGTGCGAGTGGCCCTTGGTTCGGTTACCTCCACGGGCCGATTCGCTGTAGCGCTTTCCGGGGGCAAAACACCCAGAGCGCTTTATTCCGTTCTTGCGACAGCCGAATTTCAGGAGAAGATCCCCTGGTCTAAAATCCATCTCTTTTGGGGGGACGAGCGCTGTATGCCCCCGAACGATCGCGATAGCAATTATGGCTTGGCCTATGAAGCATTGATCTCGCGGGTGCCGATCCCGAAGGAGAATGTGTATCGGATGAAGGGGGAAGAGGATCCGCAGATTGCGGCCTTTGACTACGAGCAGGCGCTGCGTAAATTCTTCGGACTTTCTGATCGCGGCCTGCCGCGCTTTGATTTGATATTCCTTGGTCTGGGCGAAGACGGGCACACGGCCTCTCTTTTTCCGGGAAGCGAGGTATTGCGGGAGAAAAGGCGATTGGTATGTGCGGCTTTTGTGAAGGCGTTTAAAAACCATCGGCTGACGTTGACACTTCCTGTTCTGAATAACGCGGCAAATATATTTTTCCTTGTGGCAGGAGAAGACAAGGCGTCCGCGCTACGAGACGTGCTCCAGGGAAAAAACAACCCTCACCTGCTACCAGCGCAGCGGGTCAAACCCAAGAAGGGGAGGCTCGTTTGGTTTGTCGATGAGGCTGCAGCCAGCCTGTTGGCCAATCCGTCCTCCGGCGGAGTCGATCATAGCTTCAAGGAAAACCAAAATTGAGGAGTTGGGATAAGAGCCGCGGGCGGTGACGGCCGCAAGGCGGCCCTTGCGGCAGAGCACTATTTGGAGGGCCTTAAGTCGTGAATGTCTCACCTTTGGGCGGAGAATTTTTAAGCTATGGGAAAAAAGTTGGGAACTTTTACCCTCCCAGTTTGGTTTAGATAGTGCCCTGAGCACAATTGCCGGTGAAGCATAATAACTAGGAGGGTCCTATGAGGAAAAGGCTTGTCAGCTTTATTTTCGCCCTGGTGGCTGCGGCATTCCTGGTCACGCCCAGTCTAAGTTTTGCCCAGGCAAACCCCTGTGCAGCCAAGAATCCTTGTGCGGCACAGAACCCGTGTGCCCCGCAGAAGGCAAAGGCGGCAAAGGGCAAGGCAGCCAAGAGCAAAAAAGCGGCCGAAAACCCCTGCGCTGCCAATCCCTGCGCGGCAAAAAACCCCTGCGCCGCGAAGAAGTAGCAGGAGGCCAGCATCCTTACGGGGAAGTTGGGTTGGCGTCCCGCCTGACTTCCCTTTTTTCCCAATCTGCGCACACAAACCCGCCGTGTGGCGGCCTTTCCCTATCCGGTCTCAGCTAACTCCAGCAGGCCGTGAGGAAAGTCCGGGGGGACGAATCCGGAGAGGGGGATTGTCAAAGTTGCTCCTCGCGCTAGCGCTATTCGTTCTCGTACCCAGGGCCGCCCACGGGGATGACAACCTAGTACCGTTCGGTTATGACGTGGTTATGTGGCGCTCTTGGTGGAACAAGCGGGCTGCTGGTCAGCGTGAGGCGATGGTCGACATTCCCGGTGGCCCTCTCCTCATGGGTTCTGACCATGGCGAGCCCGCTGAGCAGCCCGTTCACCGCGTCGCGCTGTCGGCTTTCTCTATTGATCGCTTTGAGACCACCAACGCTGAGTTTGCCGAATTCGTGTCGGCCACCGGTTATGTCACGGACTCAGAGCGCAGCGGCGCAGGCTGGGACTGGGATGGAAAGTGGCGGGAAATAAAGGGCGCGAACTGGCCCCACCCTCACGGCCCTGCATCGTCCATCCAGGGGCTGGAGCGACACCCGGTTGTGCAGGTCAGTTGGAACGACGCGCAGGCTTACTGTCGGTGGCGGGGAAAAAGGCTCCCTACAGAGGCGGAGTGGGAACGGGCGGCTCGTGGTGACGGCGACCGAACCTATCCGTGGGGCAATGAGTCGCCAAGAGGCGGGACGCGCTATCGAGCTTCCTATGGTAGCGACAAGTGCTGCCGTCCCGACGCCGGAGACGGATATCTTTTCACCGCGCCTGTTGGGAGTTTTCCCCTGGGGCGGTCGCCGTTCGGAGTGGAGGACTTGGCCGGGAACGTCTGGGAATGGGTGGAGGACTGGTTCGACCCGGAGTTCTACCGCCAATCGCCCTCGGCAAATCAAGTCAACAATACAATGGGAGAACGTAAGGTGATCCGCGGAGGAGGTTGGGGCAATAATCCCTTTGGATTGCGCTCCACGCTCCGGCATGCGAATCCCCCCGAGACTGGCCTTAGCATGGTGGGATTTCGCTGTGCCCGGTGATACCTTAAGAGCCCCGCGCTATCGGAAGATGCGAACAGGCCTGAAATGAAAACCGCTCTCATGAGAGTCGATCTGGTTGGTCTGCTGCCGGAAGTGTACAAGCTCTGTAGCAAATGCCAACCAATGGATTATCTCGGCTTGGCTGGAATTGACTACTTGTCTGAGCAGGTGGCCGAATACCCTGAAGAGATCAGGGAAGAGCAAAAGAAGCTCCTCCGGCTTTACCACTGCCTGCAGCGAGACTTCTCGGGAGCGGTGGAACCTGTGGCAATAAGTCTCATGTCGTTCCGTGGATTATGGCTCTCGCTCAGGCACCGGTTAGGTAACGGTCCGAAGCTCGTGATCGGCGGAAAGCGGGTCTTAGGCGCCGATCGACCATACGAGGAAATCAAGCGAACCATCGAGGAGGAATCGACAAAAACCGCATAAACAGAAAGGGATCACAAGAATGGCGAATCAAGCGGAAATTGAACAGTACAACTACAGCGTTTTCGCGGGATCGGAGGAATTCACCGCGTTCCGAACGCACTTGCCGGTCGGCTCTTCCGCCCTCGACTTTCAGGCGACGCTGCTGGATAGCGGCCAACCGGTCAAGCTCAGCGAGTACTGGAAAAAGGAGGTTGTCAAGTTCTTAGTTGAAATTTTCTTGAGTGACCTGGAACCCATGGCTTCGAAGTTTGCCCCGAAGGGCGTGCAGTTCGTCTTCCTTTATACCCACGAGGCGCACCCGGGCGAGAACTATCCCGCGCACCGCAGCTTCGAGCAAAAGCTTGCCCACGCGCGAGCTTTTAAAGAACGTTTGAAGATCGAGCGGCCGATCCTGGTCGACGACCTGGTAGGAACCGCGCATAAGCTTTACGGCTCGCTCCCCAATATGACCTACCTGATCGGTCGTGGCGGCAAAGTAATGTTTCGCGCCGACTGGACCGATCCGCCGACGATCGAATATGCGCTCAATTACGTTCTCAACTCGCGAGCGCGGCGCCGCGAGGGTCTGAGGCTAGCGCCGTTTTATGCTGAGTTCGTAGGTTACCGGTGGAATGATCCCGCAAAATTTCAGGAAGGCCTGGCCCGCGCCGGGCAACAAGCAGTCGACGATTTTGCTCGCGTCATGCAGCGATGGCAGAAGCAAGGGCTCAGGCCGGGGAGAATTGAACTGAACGAATAGAAGTCCTAGGAGGTCGCATGAAGAATCTAAGCCTCTGGAGAAGCATCACGATCTCTTTCGTCCTTTGCCCCCTGGTATTCAGCCCGCTCGGCGCTGAAGTTTATTATAGGGGCGACTGGGTAAAGATCACCGATCGCGTCTATCATTTTCAGCGCAAACAATCCTCCAACTCCGGCGCCATCATCATGAAAGACTATGTCGTCATCGTCGATGCCGGGCAGGAGCCGGGCTCGGGAAAAGAGGTCGTCGACAAGCTCAGTACGATCACGGACAAACCGGTCAAATATGTCGTGATCACCCACTACCACGACGATCACATTATGAGCATCCCCTGGTTTAAGAAGCAGGGCGCCGTGGTTATAGCCCATGATGAGAGCAACCGGATTATCAGGGAGATGGGAACCAAGCTGATCGATCAGAGGATCAATATCTTCGGGAAAAACCGGCCAGAGCTTAAACAAATTCTCAAGGACGCCGTGATCGACGTCGCCGACGTCACTTCGGTGCAGCCGATCAATTACGACTATCCCAACATCAAACAATGGACGACCGCAATGCAGTCGGCCATGGAGTTAGAGCCAGCTCTTTACCTGGCCGGGCACGGAACGCCTATTAAAACGGACACGGTGAAAGAAATCGTCGAGTACTACAGCGACCTGAGAAAAGGCATCCAGGCGTACATTGACAAAGGCGTACCGTTGGAAAAAATCCAGGCCGAGTTTCAGCTTCCTAAGTATAAAGACTGGCCGAACTACAAGGATCGGTTCAAGACCCATATCATGGTGATGTACAAAGAGCTTACCGGCGAGACGAAAAAGTTTTATGACATCAAGTAAGCTGAGACTCGGCCGGCCCGATATACGAAAATCTTGCGAGGAGGTCATATATGAGCAAGCCAGTGGGTAAGATTGATTTGGCTAAATTTAGAGAAGCTAACAAGGAGCAGCGCGAGCGGGCCAAGGAGGGCCCTGAGGGGCACACCATCCGGCAGCGCGCGGTGATCCGGCTCATCGAGGACCAGCTCAAGGAGGCGAGGGTCGGAGACTACACGATCGTGTGCGATGAGGCCAAATCGAGAAAAGGGGGAGGCAAGGGGCCATCGCCGCTTCAGTACTTCGTTGCCGCTGTGGGTTTTTGAATGTTCAGCCAACTGACGCGGTACGCGGCAGAACTGGATATTCCGATTGACGATGCGCAGATGGATATCCGCATGAGCTATGACACGCTGGGAAAGCTGGGACTGGCCGATGTCTCTCCTGCATGCCAGGAAGTGACTTACGCTTTGAGTATCAAGAGTCCGGCTCCATCGGAGAAGGTGAGAGAGATGGTTCAGATGATCGAGAAGGGCTGCCACACGATCAACACGATCAAGAACCCGATTCCTGTATCTGGCAAGCTCGTACACAACGGCCAGGAGTTCGAAGTGAAGCTGTAAATAAGACCAGAGTTGGCTCCACGGCCTTAAGCCAGAAGTCCGGGATCAGAGGTCTCAGGTCAGAGATTTGTTCCGCGAGGATAGCAATGAAAAAGTCTGGCTTCATGCAGACACTCTATCGGAAATTAACCGGAC
>JACPFH010000246.1 GCA_016183075.1 Deltaproteobacteria bacterium
GGGTACGGCATCCAGGCTTTTAACCCTTATCTGGTCTATGAGTGCCTGAACGACATGATCCACGAAGGGATGCTCCCGGGCGTGAGCTACCACGACGCTGTGAAAGCCTATAACAAAGCCATCTACAAAGGCGTGGTCAAAGTGATGGCCAAGATGGGCATCTCCACCATCAAGTCTTACTGCGGCGCTCAGATCTTCGAGGCAGTGGGGTTGGGCCAGGAGCTAATCGACAAATATTTTACCTGGACTCCATCGAGAATCGGCGGGATCGGCCTGGACGAGATCGTGCAGGAAGCTGAGCAGCAGCACGCGAAAGCTTTTCCAAAGTTTCCGCTCAACGGCCGCACCTTGGAAGTCCACGGGCAATACCAGTACCGGGCAGGTGGAGAGCTCCATCTGTTCAACCCCAAGACGATCCATCTCTTGCAGAAAGCGGTCCGCTCCAACGACTACGCCGCGTTCAAGGAGTACACAAGACTCATCGACGATCAGTCTGAGCAGATGGCGACCTTGCGGGGCCTCATGGAGCTGAAGCTCGCTCCCGAGCCCATTCCCATCAAGGAAGTGGAGCCGGTGGAAGCCATCGTCAAGCGCTTCAAGACCGGCGCGATGTCGTATGGCTCCATCAGCAAAGAGGCGCATGAGACGCTCGCCATCGCGATGAACCGCCTCGGCGGCAAAAGCAACACCGGCGAGGTCCGGCGCGCTATATTCCCGATGCCAATGGAGATTCGCGTAACAGCGCGATCAAGCAGGTGGCTTCAGGGCGGTTCGGGGTGACCAGCCTGTATCTCACTCAGGCAAAGGAGTTGCAGATCAAGATGGCCCAGGGGGCCAAGCCGGGTGAGGGCGGAGAGCTGCCGGGCCGCAAAGTCTATCCCTGGATCGCCAAGGTCAGGCACTCCACGCCTGGCGTCGGGCTCGTCTCGCCCCCGCCACACCATGACATCTACTCGATCGAAGACCTGGCGCAACTGATCCATGATCTGAAAAACGCGAACCACCATGCGCGGATCAGCGTAAAGCTGGTCTCCGAAGTCGGAGTGGGCACGATCGCCGCGGGTGTAGCCAAGGGCCATGCGGATGTCGTCCTGATCAGCGGGCATGACGGCGGCACCGGGGCTTCGCCCCAAACCAGCATCAAGCACGCCGGCTTGCCGTGGGAGCTGGGAGTGGCGGAAACGCACCAGACGCTGGTCCTCAACAACCTGCGCAGCCGCATCGCGGTGGAAACCGACGGCCAGTTGAAGACCGGCCGTGACGTGGTGATCGCCGCCTTGCTCGGCGCCGAAGAATTCGGCTTTGCCACCGCCGCTCTTGTGGCGGTAGGGTGCATCATGATGCGGGTGTGCCACCTCGACACCTGCCCTGTGGGGGTCGCGACGCAGAATCCCGAGCTGCGCAAGAAGTTTACCGGCGATCCCGCGCATGTCGTGAACTTCATGCGTTTCATCGCGCGAGAAATGCGCGAGCACATGGCGAAGCTCGGCTTGCGCACGGTCAACGAAATGGTTGGCCGCTCGGACCGGCTCGAAATGAGACGCGCGATCGACCATTGCAAGGCCAAGGGATTGGATTACTCGGCGATCCTTTACCAACCCGTGGTTGCTCCCGAGGTCGGCCGCTACTGCCAGATTGCGCAGAATCACGGCCTGGAACGATCGCTTGACAACGAGGGGCTGCTCGACCTGGCGAAGCCTGCCCTCGAGCGACGGGAGAAGGTGAAAGCCACGCTGCCGGTCCGCAACACCAACCGCGTCGTGGGCACGATTCTGGGGAGCGAGGTCACCCGGCGCTTCGGAGGCGACGGGCTTCCGGAGGACACGATTCACTTCCACTTCCAAGGCTCGGCTGGCCAGAGTTTCGGCGCGTTCGTGCCGTCAGGGATGACCCTGGAATTGGAAGGCGACGCCAACGACTACTTCGGCAAGGGCTTGTCCGGGGGGAAAATCATCGCCTACCCGCCGGCGGTTCTGCGTAAGAAATAGCGGTGTGCGGGCTGTGATCGAGGGTGTAGGCGACCATGGCTGTGAGTACATGACCGGTGGCCGGGTGGTAGTGATTGGCAAGACGGGCCGGAATTTCGCCGCCGGCATGTCCGGCGGGGTCGCCTACGTGTTCGATGAGGACGGCGATTTCAGGAACCGCTGCAACGTCGAAACGGTCACGCTGGAACGGCTGGACGAAGCTGAATTGCGCGAAGTCGAGGAGATGCTCAAGCGGCATGCGATCTACACTCGCAGCGGGCGGGCGTGGCAGATGTTGGCTCTGTGGAATGAGACCGCGCTGAAGTTCGTCAAGGTCATGCCCAAGGACTACCGGCGTATGCTCGAGGCCATTCAACGAGCCGAGCGCGAGGGGCTGGTTGGTGAGGCGGCGGTCATGGCCGCCTTCGAAGCCAACAAGAACGATGCCGCTCGTGTCAGCGGGAACTAAGATCCGCCAACCGGTTTGTTGATACACAACCTTCTCAGGTTGGTCGAAAGGTTCCAGTTA
>JACPFH010000247.1 GCA_016183075.1 Deltaproteobacteria bacterium
AGGGGGCTAGTGTAAGATGAAATTACGCCGATGGCTGAGGTCTATGTTGCCGGGGTCGGGATGACCAAGTTCGGGAGGAGCTCCGAAGCCCTCACGGAGCTTTTTTGCACCGCGGCCGAGCGCGCTTTGGAATCCTCCCCGGTGGAGGTCGAGGCCATCTACATCGGCGTGATGAATCCCGAGGAGTTCACCGGCGAGAGCAACATCGCCTCCCAGATCACCGATGCGTTGGGGATGACCGGGGTTCCCGCGCTTCGGGTCGAGACTGCCTCTTCGGCGGGGGCCGCGGCCGTTTTGGCCGCCTTCCACGCCGTCGCCTCGGGCTATTATCGGAATGTGCTGGTCCTGGGTGGGGAAAAGATGACCCACCTCAGCACCAGCGCGACGACGCGTATTCTGGCGGAAGTCATCGACCGGGAAGAGCGCCGCAGCGGCGCCACGATGCCGGCGCTGGCGGCGATGATCGCGGAAACATACCGAAAGCGGTACCGCCTGTCGCGTTCTCGCTTCGAGCGGATCCTGTGCGCGGTGGCGATGAAAAACCACCGTAACGGCGCCGCCAATCCTCATGCCCAGTTCCAAAGTCCCATCACCGAGAAGGCGTACTTCTCGAGCAAGCTCGTCGCTACTCCCCTGAGACTCTATGACTGCTCGCCGATCACGGACGGCGCGGCCGCCGTGGTCCTCACCGCGCAGCGAACCGACGTGCTCATTTCCGGGATCGGTCATGGAACCGGTCCGTTGAGTCTCCGCGAGCGGGACACGTTTACGTCGTTTCGGGCTACCGAAATCGCGGCCGCACGGGCTTATCGCATCGCGGGCATCTCCCCGCGGGAGATTGACTTCGCGGAGGTTCATGATGCCTTCACGCCGTTCGAGATCATCACCACGGAGGATCTGGGGCTTTTCCCTGCCGGAAAAGGATGGCGGGCGGTCGAGGATGGAACGACCGCGGTGGAAGGGGCGCTGCCGATCAATCCTTCGGGAGGCTTGAAATCGCGCGGCCATCCGGTGGGGGCAAGCGGGGTGGCCCAGGTCGTGGAGGCGGTGTGGCGGCTGCGGGGAATGTCGGAGCCAAAGCTTAAACGTGAAGCGCGCCGCGCGCTCACGCAGAGCACGGGCGGGCTGGGAACCAATAATTTCGTGACCATCCTTGAGCGCGCGGATCGGCCCCGTCGGGGTCCAAACGCAGCGCCGGTTCCGGCTCCTGCGGTACGCCACGCTCCTCAAAGCAAAAGCAAAAAGGATACGACGCCGCCTGAGCCCAGCGACGAAGGTAAAATCGAGACCTTTACGATCCTTTACGTCACCCCGGACGGTTTTCTCCCGCCGCTGGCGCTGGCTCTCGTCCGCGACCAGCGGGGCGCCCTGCTCATGGCGCAGGGAGAGGATATCAGTCATTTGAAGATCGGCCGGGAGGTTTTTCTGCGGCGGCTAGAGGGCGTTTACTACTTCACCGTGAAGAGCCATCTCAAGAAGGTCCGAGAAGGGCTGCGAAGGCTTTTGCGTAGACTGCCTTCCCTGGCCCGCACGGGCCGGCACGGCCAGGGGAGGAAAAAAGCGGTATGATCCGGGGACGACCGAGTCGTGTCGAAAAGCGCTTCCGATCGCTTACGCGCCTTTTGGCGGAGGAGTTAAGGCAGGCCATCATCGCGGGAAAGATCGCGCCGGGCGGGCGACTCTCCGAGGAGAATCTCGCGGCACAGTTGAACGTCGGCCGGGTGGCGATGCGCGCGGCCTTGCGCCGGCTGGAAGCCGAAGGCTATGTGACCTTTCGTTCCACCAACGAGGTGGCGGTGAGCAAACCGACACAGGAAGAGGTTGAGGATTACTATACGATCGCGAGCGTTCTAGAAGGGTTGGCGGCCCGGCTGGCGGTTGAGCGTGCCCACTCCGAAGAGATGTCCCGTTTGCGGGAGCTCCATCAATTGCTGCGCGAGGCCTATCAGAAAAAGGATCTTGAGGGGTACTTTGAAGCCAACGGCAACTTTCATCGCTTCATCGCCGAAATGGCCCGCAACGAGCGGCTCTACCGGCTGATCGACCAGATGCGCCAGGAGATCCGCCGGACTCGGATCCTCTCTTTTCACCTGCCCCAGCGCCTCGATCACTCGATGCGCGAGCACGACCAGATCCTCGATGCCTTCCTAAAAAAGAACCCGGAGCGAGCCCAGTCGATCATGGTGAAACATCTCCACAGCCAGATGGAGGCGCTCAAGAAGATGCTGGCAAGCGAAGCCTAAAACCCGATGCCCCCCTTACTCGATTTGCGCGATCTCAAAACCTATCTTTTCACCTCCCAGGGTCTGGTGAAGGCCGTGGATGGGGTTTCGTTTGATGTCAAGGCAGGCGAGACCGTGGCGCTCGTCGGCGAGAGCGGATGTGGCAAGACGATGACGGCTCTGTCGATCATGCGCCTTGTCCCCAAGCCCCAGGGATCCACCGTTGGCGGCGAGGTCCGCTTTGAGGGAGTGGATCTTCTCAAGCTGAACGAAGAAGAGATGCGCCGGATCAGAGGCCAGGAGATCGCCATGATTTTCCAGGAGCCCATGACCTCCCTCAATCCGGTCCTCACCATCGGGCGGCAGATCACCGAGACCTTGGATGCCCACCAGGCTCTAACCAAGGACCAGACCAGGGAG
>JACPFH010000210.1 GCA_016183075.1 Deltaproteobacteria bacterium
AAAGGCGCGCGCGCGCGACATCGCCGACGGTAACGGACTTCGTTTCGGTGCCTTTTACGAAGATGCCTCCGTCCCTGGAGGCCAGATCGTCCGGGCTCGCCTCGAGCATCTCGGCCGCGGTCTCGAAGAGCTGCTGCTTGACCTTCTCGGCTGCGTCCCTGACAGCGTTGCCGCCGATGTAGGTGACCCTGCTGCCGAAGGCGCCGAGGCAGAAGGTCGTGAGCTCGGTGTCCGCCTGAGAGATCTCGACGTCCTCCATCGGGATGCCGAGCTCTTCGGCGGCAATCTGGCACATCGCGGTGCCGGCCCCCTGGCCCACTTCGCCTTCTCCGCTGATGATCAGCGCCTTGCCGTCCTCGTTGATTTTGATGGTAGCAGAGCCGCCGTCGTAGTCGCCGAAGTGGCGCTTGCCGCTGACGTGAACCGTGCAGGCTATCCCTAATCCTCTGTCGGGTTTTTTTTCGGCCCGCTTTTTCTCCCAGTCCATCAACTTCTCGACCTTGTCGATGCATTGCTTGAGCTCGCAGCTGTTTACCCGGTTGCCGTGAGGCGAGACATAGCCGGGCTCGACAGCGTTGAGACGCGCTATGTGCAAGGGGTCGATGCCAAGCTCATGAGCGGCCTTATCGAGGGTCTGCTCTACCGCCCATTCCGCCGAGGGATTGCCGAAGCCCCGGAAGGCGCCGGTGGGAATCTTGTTGGTGTAGACCAGGTAGGCTTGTGTTTTAACGTCCGAGTATCTGTAGCAGGTGTCGTGGCGCAGGGCGGCGACTCCGGTAATGGCGGGCGCCTTGCCGGAGTAGGCGCCGTTATCGGCGACGACGCGAATATGTTTGGCGCGGATCAGCCCATCTTTTTTAAAGCCCATCTTTACCCAGATCTTCATGTTGACTCTCGGACGGGGGCCGGCCAAAAACTCCTCTTCGCGCGTGTTGATGATCTTGACGGGCTTCCGCGCCTTGCGTGCCAGGATGGCAGCGACGACGGCGTTGTTGTCGTCACAAGACTTTCCGCCAAAGCCGCCGCCTACGGCGGTCTGGATGATCCGCACATCGGTTTCTCTTACGCCGAGGGCCGCTGCGATCCTCACCCGGGCGGAAAATAGGGTCTGGGTGTTCATGTAAATGGTATATTTCCCGCCGGCTGCGTAGTCGGCGACGCTGCCGCTCGTCTCGATAGCGCAGTGCCACTGGGGCACGCTCTCGAAAGTGTCCTCGACGATCAGATCCGATTCCCCGAAGGCGCGCTCGACATCGCCTCTTTCGACGTCGATCGTCATGGCAATGTTGCGCGGTTTATCCTCGTGGATAAGCGGCGCCCCCTCCTGCATCGCCTCCTCGGCATCGAAGACGGCCGGAAGATCCTCCCACTCTACGTCGATAAGCTCCAACGCTTCTTCCGCGATACTTTGATCGATGGCTGCTACGGCCGCCACCTCTTCGCCCACGTAGCGAGCTTTTCCGACCGAAAGCGGGTACTGGTCCGGGAAGAAGGCGCCCCAGCCCTGTTTGATTGTATCCTCGGCTGTAACCACCGCCCGAACCCCGCGCAGCTTTTCCGCCTTGCCGGTGTCGATCCTGACGATTCTCGCGTGAGGGTAGGGACTACGCAGGATTCTCCCGATCAACATTCCCGGGAGTGCGACATCGGCGACATACCTGGCCTCCCCGGTTACCTTTTCGTATCCCTCAACTCTGTTGACTCGATGTCCGACCACAGAGAATTTTTCTGTTTTCATATCTGCTCCGCAGAATCTCATGCTTCGACTTGGCTCAGCATGATCCTGAGCTCGTCGAAGGATCAGATCTCAAATTTCAAAACCAGTAACTAATAACCGCTAGTGCGGTTTGTAAACGTTCAGACTTTGGATCTTGGCCGTCTTGTGCTCGCGCTTCAGCTGAAAATCCGCGCTGATTTTGTTATGCACCACTGCCATGACGGACTCCAAAATTTTATAATAACCCGTGCAGCGGCAAAGGTTGCCTGACATCCATTCCTTAACTTCTTCCTCCGAAGGATTGGGGTTTTGGTCAAGCAGCGCCTTGGCGGCTATGATCTGCCCAGGCGTACAGATGCCGCACTGAAAGCCACCATATTCGAGAAATGCTTGCTGGACGGGATGGAGCTTCCCGTCTTTGGCAAGCCCTTCGATGGTAGTGATTTCTTTCCCCTGGCAGGCGATGGCAAGGGTCAGGCAGGAGCTCACCAGCCTTCCATCCACGATGACGCTGCAAGCGCCGCAGACGCCGATGCTGCAGCCTTCTTTGGTGCCGGTCAGTTCCACCTCTTCACGCAAGGTATGGAGCAGCAACTTGTTGGGCTCGATGTCGATTTCGTAATCTTCTCCGTTAACTTTGAGGACGACGTGCTGTTTCATGAATTTGGAGAATATCCTCTGACCTTTGACGTGTCAACGGCGGTCTGCTGCTACCGTGCCGTTGCCGAACGCCCCCGCTTCCACAGCAGACTCAGGTAGGGCCATGCGAGCATCAAAATTGTCAGGATGAGGAGGGTCAGGGAGATAGGGTGGGTGACAAAGACCAAATAGGAGCCGCGGCCGATAAGAAGCGCACGGTGAAAATTCGCCTCTACCAGATCGCCGAGGACAAGCCCCAGGACGAGACAGGCGCCGGGATAATGATAGCGGCTCATCAAGTACCCTACGATTCCAAATACAAAAGTGAGGACGACATCTTCCATATTTCCCCGCAGTGTTATCGAGGCGACGAAGCTCAGGACAACAATGAGCGGGACCAGGAGGGAATTGGGGATCAGGACCGCCTTGGCGAAGTGACGCGCAAAGAGGATCCCCATCAGGAAGAAGGAAATCTGCGCCAAGAGTATCCCCGCAAAGACCGTGTAGGGAAGACTGCCTGAGCGGGAAAAGAACTCGACCCCAGGCTGTATCCCGTGCATGATCATTGCTGCCAGGAAGATGGCTGTTACCGAGGAGCCGGGAATCCCCAATGTAAAAGTGGGGATCAGGTCTCCTACGATGCAGGCATTCTTGGCGATTTCAGGGGCCAATAGCCCTCTAGGCTCACCGTG
>JACPFH010000192.1 GCA_016183075.1 Deltaproteobacteria bacterium
TCTGGCTGCGGCAGGAGTTGGCCGTGCAGAGAAAGAGGATGCTGTTTGGTTTTTTGTCCGGCGCCGCGCCTGGAAGGGTGACGCTGGCCGTCGTTCCTTGCTGCGGCTTGCTCTTGATTTTCAGCTCACCACCGTGCGCCTGGACGATATGTTTGACGATGGCCAGCCCCAGGCCGGTGCCCCCCAATTCTTCGCGGGAGCGCGCTCTATCCACCCGATAGAAACGCTCGGTCAATCTCGGCAGGTCTTTCTCGGGTATACCGCAGCCCGTGTCAGCGACCGTGATCTCGACCGGGATCGCGCCGCTGGTCACCGCTTCGCTCCGCCGTGAGGCCGCCATTCTGACCTGCCCTCCCGAAGGAGTAAATTTGACGGCGTTGTCGACGAGGTTGATCAGGAGTTGCTGCAGGCGATCGGGGTCGCCGAGCACGGGGGGCAAATTCGGTTGGACAGACTGAGAAAGTTGCACGCCTTTGTTGCCAGCCCGATTTTGAAAGATCTCGAGGACGCGCTGGAAGAGGTCGTTGACCTCCACAGGCACCCTCGATAGTTGAACTCTTCCCGATTCCAGATCGGAGAGGGTGAGGAGGTCGTCGGTGAGGCGGCCCAACCGCTCGGCATGGCGCTCGATGATCTCTGCAAATTGTGCCGCGTCCCCGGGCTCGGGCGGGGGGGTTCGACGCAGCGTTTCCGCATAGCCCCGAATGGCCGTGAGCGGTGTCCGCAGCTCATGGGAAACGTTGGCGACAAAGTCGGCGCGGATGGTTTCCAGGCGCTTGATCTCCGTGATGTCGTGGAAAACCAGTATGTAACCGAGGGGCCGTTCGTCGCCGTTTCTGAGACTCACCGCATTGACCCGAAAACATCTTCCTTCGTCAAGAGACACTTCCTTGGAAAAGCATTCTCGGGAGCAGTCGCAGCTCAAGACCCCCTCCACGAGATTCCTCATTTCCGGGTGCCGTGACACTTCCATGAAAGAAGCGCCACTGAAACTCTGGTTGGCAGCCAGGTGGAACATTCGACGCGCATTGTCGTTGAGGAGGATCACCCTTCCACGGGTGTCGATCACCACGAGTCCCTCGATCATGCACCGAAGAATCGAATCGATTTTTTCCTTTTCCGCGAGGATCTCTTTGATCTTCTCTTGGATTTTCAGGCTCATCTCGTTCAGGTTTTGTTCCAGGAGCGTAAGTTCATCCGCGCCCTTGTCCGGGAAGAAATTCTGCGGAAATGATCCCAGGGCGATTTTCTTGGAGAAGTCCGCGATACGCGCGACCCTGCGGCCGAGCAGGCGGGAAAAAAGATAGGCCAGGACCAGACCGATGGCCGAGATGAGCACGAGGCCGACGAAGATGGCCCGGCGCACGGAGCCAATGGCCTCTTCAACGCTCTCTAAGGGAACGGAAAGGCGAAGGATGCGGGGGCTCGGCCCGTCACGGTCGACAGCGGCCTGGTAAAGCAGCTCGTACCCGACCGGCGTGCTGTAGCGAATGCTGTTCCCCGTTCCGCGGGATAGAGCCTCGAGCACCTCCGGGCGGGTTCCATGATTTTCCATTCTGGAAGAGGGCTCCTCTGAGTCGCCCAGGACCTTTCCATCGAGGGCGATGACCGTCACGCGCGCGCCCGCGTCCGCGGCGATTCTCCGGCAGACCTTGTCCAGGGATTCCCCTTCGAGTTGAAAGGGGAGCAGCCGGCTTACAAGCTTGGCTTCCTGGCTGAGTTTTTTTCCTAGAGAAGAGATGTAGAGCGTTTTGATGACCGCCCCGGAGTAAAAAAAGAAGGAGCCTAAGAGGAGGACGACGATCCCCGTATAGGAGAGGAAAAACTTAGCGGCTAAGCTATGCTTCCACGGCCTTTTCATCGAACTTGTAACCCACTCCGCGCAGCGTCACGATCCATTCCGGCTTGCGGTCGTTTTTTTCGATGGCCTTTCTCAACCTGCGGATATGGACGTCGACGGTGCGGGGAGTCACGAAGGTTTCATCGCCCCACACGAGATCCAGCAGGCGATCCCGGCTCAGCACGCGGTTGGGATTCTGGACCAGAACGCGGAGAAGCTCAAATTCCTTGAGCGTGAGCCGCACCGGCCTGCCCCGCAGCGTGACCTCATAGGTGGCAAAATCGATTTTGAGCCGGCCCTTTTCGTACCCCGCGTCTTCCCGCGCCGAAACTTGCATGTCGGACCTGCGCAGGATCGCCTTAACCCGCGCGACGAGCTCCCGAGGGCTAAAAGGTTTGGTCAGATAGTCATCCGCTCCCATCTCCAGCCCGACCACGCGATCTGCCTCGCCGGCTTTTGCCGTCAGCATCAGGATCGGGAGGCGCGCCGTTTCCGGCCGCCCGCGCAGGGCCCGGCAGAGCTCGAGGCCTGACATGCCCGGAAGGAGCAGATCGAGGATAATCAGGTGGAGCTTTTCGCGCTGGAGCAGGCGCAGCGCCTTCTCCCCGTCCTCGGCTTCGAGAACCTGATAGCGCTCCTGCGCCAGGTTGTAGAGGATGAGCTTTCGAATATCGGTCTCGTCTTCGACCACCAAGATCTTCTTCGAAGCCATAGTGTAGTTCAATTCGTTTAAACCGTTCAAAAGGTTCAAAACGTTTTGAACTGCTTGAACGACTGGAACATTTTGAACAGCTTCCGTGTTTGCCTACGGTCTAGATGGATGGGGGGATCTCCTTGAGATGGCGGATGCTCTTGCCTTTGACCATGAAGACCACCATCTCCCCGATATTTGTCGCGTGGTCTGCGATCCGCTCCAGGTACTTCGAGATCGACGTGATCTTCACGGCGCGATTGATGGTATGGGGGTCTGCGACCATGAAGCTGATCACCTCGCGAAAGATCTGGCTGTTGAGATCATCGACCTCTTGATCGTCCTTGCACACCTTGAGTGCCAGGTCGGTGTCTTCGCGGACGAAGGCGTCCAGGCTCTCGTGGATCATGCGCTGGGCGATCTGGGCCATTCTAGGAATGTCGATGTAAGGCTTGAGCTGTGGCTCGCGGTTTAGCTCCAGGGCACGCTCGCAGACGTTGACGGCCATATCGCCGATGCGCTCGAGGTCGGTGGTGATCTTGAGCGCGGTGGTGATAAACCGGAGATCCTTGCCCGCCGGCTGGTGCAGGTTGACCTCATGGTCCCGCTCGATGATCGTTTCGGCGAGTCGGGAGTCGCGCTGGACCAGGGAGTTCACGGCCTTTTGGATCTGGTCCTCCACCAGGCCTCCCATGTAGAGGATGTCTTCGCGGAGCTTTTTAAGATCTTCCTCGTATCTCTTATCGGTATGTTCCACCGGCATCTGTTTCTCCGTTAACGATTCGAACGGCTTGAACTACTCGAACTGTTCGAACCGTTTGAAACGTTCGAATCGTTCTAGCCAAATCTTCCAGTGATGTAATCCTCTGTCTGCCGCTTTTCCGGAGCGGTGAAGATCTTGCTTGTCACGCCAAATTCTATCAGTTCACCCAAGTAGAAGAAAGCCGTATAGTCCGATACCCGGGCCGCCTGCTGCATATTGTGCGTTACGATGACGATGGTGATGTTCTCTTTAAGTTCATGGATCAGCTCTTCGATCTTGGCCGTCGAAATCGGATCCAACGCCGAGCAGGGCTCATCCATCAGGAGCACTTCGGGCTCCACGGCTAGCG
>JACPFH010000211.1 GCA_016183075.1 Deltaproteobacteria bacterium
AAAGTGAGCATTTTCGGCTCAACGCGGGTGCCCGATGACGACCCCTACTATCGCATGGCCGTCGCCACGGGGCGGCGCCTCGCCGAGGAAGGGTTTATGGTGATCACCGGCGCCGGGGAAGGCATCATGCGCGCGGGTCACGAGGGAGCGGGGCGTGAGCGGAGCTTTGGCGTCAACATCCAGCTTCCCTTCGGACAGGAGGCGAATGCCTTCATACGCGATGACCCGAAACTGATTACGTTTCACTTTTTTTTCACCCGCAAGTTGATCTTCGTGAAAGAGGCGGACGCGGTGGTCTTTTTTCCTGGCGGTTTCGGGACCCATGATGAGGTCATCGAGGCGATCACGCTCGCCCAGACCGGCAAAAGCCAGATCGTGCCGATCATCATGGTCGATCTTCCCGGCAAGGGTTACTGGAGAGATTGGGAACGTTTCGTACGAGAGCGGATGCTGCAGCAGGGATTTATTTCTCCGCAGGATCTGAATCTCTTCTCGATTGTGGAAGATCCTGAAGCTGCACTGGCGATCATCAAGAACTTCTATCGCAACTATCATTCCTATCGCTTCGTCAAACAAGATTTGGTCGTTCGCCTGCTGCACCCGCCGACGCCGACCCTGGTCGAGGCGCTGAATCGAGACTTCCGCGACATCCTTGTGGAAGGAGAGGTGCAACCGACGGCGCCGCTGCCGGATGAGTTGGATGATCCCGATACGCTCTCCTTGCACCGTCTCCTCGTTCCCTTCAATCGCAGGGACTTCGGCCGTCTGCGCCAGATGATCGACCGGATCAACATGGATTGAGTAGGGGAGGGCAGCATTGAAGCGCATAGGCATTTTGAGTATCGGAGAAATGGGCTACCACTGGGCCCGCCTGCTGGGAAGCCAGGGCATCGAGGTTTTGACCTACGCCGGGGGAAGAAGCGAGGTCACACAGAGGCGCGCAACCAACGCCGGTGTGCGGCTTGTCCCCTCGATGAGGGTGTTGCTCGAGGAATCCGATCTCGTCGTTTCCGTTGTGGTACCGCTGGCGGCCAAGCGCGTGGCTTCCCAGGTCGCCAGGTCCCTGGCCAGGGTCGGCAGGAGAGATCTTCTGTACCTGGATGCCAATGCCATATCCCCCATGACGGCACGGGAGATCGAACGAGCTCTCGCGCCTGCGGGAGCGATCTTCGTCGACGGCTGTATTATCGGCTCCGCCGCCAGGATCGGACACGGGACGCTCATCTGTCTATCCGGCCCGCAGGCCGAGCGTTTGGAAGAGCTTAGGGCTTTTGGTTTCTCGACTCGGGTGTTGGGGACGGAGATCGGGCAGGCCTCGGCGTTCAAGGTGGTCTACGCGGGATTGACCAAAGGGCTTCAGGGGCTGTTCGTGGAGCTTTTGATCGGGGCGCGAAAATTTGGCCTGCTGCATGAGATCATCCGCCAGTACGAGGAGAGTTTCCCGGGCTTGCTGGCCAAGATCGGCCCGAGCATCGTAGGGCTCAAAACTCACGCGGGCCGGCGGGCCGAGGAGATGGCCGAGCTCGGCCAGACCTACCGGCACAATGGTTTGCGGTCGGTGATGGCGCCGGCGACGAGAAAGCTGCTGCGCGCCATCGCCGCGCTCGATGCAGGGATGGCGTCGGAGACCGGCGAGCGAGAAGGATCGGTGCTCGAAACCGTGGAGTTGTTTTTCCACAAGGGACTGTTGCGGGAAAACGGACCCGGAGGGTCCATTCGTTCCTAGAAGGAGGAAAGCTTACAGTGGCGAAGAGAGCGGCGGCAAGGACGGAGAAGAAGCAGGCTGAGTATGGCTCGGATGTCATCGTCGATTTGATGAAAGCCTTTGACATCGAGTACGCGGCATTCAATCCCGGCGCGACCTTCCGGGGCATCCACGACTCCATCGTGAATTACGGCGGCAACTACAAGCCGGAAGTGATTTTTTGCTGCCACGAGGAGATTTCGGTGGCCCTGGCCCACGGCTATGCCAAGGCGAAAGGCAAACCCATGGTCGCGATCGTCCATAACATCGTGGGCCTGCAGCACGCGAGCATGGCGATCTTCAACGCGTGGTGCGATCGAGCTCCGATAATGGTGCTCGGCGGGACCGGGCCGATGAACACCAAGCGCCGGCGTCCCCGCATCGACTGGATCCATACGGCTCTGGTGCAGGGGAACCAGGTGCGCGACTACGTCAAGTGGGACGACCAGCCTTACCATCTCGCGAGCGTTCCGGAGTCTTTCATCCGGGGCTATCGGATCGCAACGACCGAGCCGATGGCGCCGGTTTACATCAACTACGACGCCGACATCCAGGAAGATCCGGTTCAGGAACCGATCGAGATTCCGGATGCGAGCCGCTTTGCGCCGCCCGCGCCCACGCAGGCGAACCCGGAGGCGCTCAGCCGGGCGGCCGAGCTTCTCGTCGGCGCCCAATCGCCGCTGATCATTGCCGATCTGCTCGGGCGCAACGCAAAATCTGTGGCCGGCTTAATCGAGCTGGCCGAGCTTCTGGCCATCCCCGTGATCGACAAGGGAAGTCGCTTCAATTTCCCGACCACCCACCCTCTGGATGTGACGGGAGGGGCGCAGGAGCTTCTCGCGCGCGCCGACGTCCTCCTCGCCCTCGACGTGCTCGATATTTACGGCTCGCTCACCCGGGTGAGCAAGCGCACGCGGGCGTGCGAGTATGTCTCGCAACCCTCCGTCAAGATCATCCATATCTCGATGAACGACATGTTGGTGCGCAGCTGGGCGGGCGACGTGCAGGTGCTGCAGCCCGTCGATGTCCCGATCAGCGCGGACACATCGGTTGCCGTTCCCGAGCTGACCCGGATCTGCCGGGAGCTGATCGGCGCCGGCTCGGCCCGGAAGTCCGCGATCGAGGCCCGCTCAGGTGAAATCAAAAAACGCCACGAGGCGATGCGCTCCAAGTGGGTTGACGAGGCGCGGACTCATGCCGACCGCAAGGATATTTCGACGGCCTTTCTTGCGTACGAGGTAGGGGAAGCGATCAAAAGGGAAGAATGGGTTTTGGTAAACGGCACCTCCAATGGTTGGGCGCGCAAGCTATGGAACTTCAGCGAACCCGGCCAATTCCTGGGGACGAGCGGGGGCGCCGGTGTGGGCTACGGCATGAGCGCCTCGATCGGCGCCGCCCTGGCCCATCTCGACACCGGCAGGCTCTGCGTGGATATCCAGGCGGATGGCGATCTGCTGATGACTTCCAGCGCCCTGTGGACCGCAGCGCATCACAAGATCCCGCTCCTGATTGTCATGCACAACAATCAATCCTTCTATAACTCCGAAGAGCACGGGATCGAGGTGGCCGAGTTTCGCAAGCGACCGGTCGAGAACGCCGGCATCGGCACCCACGTGGATGACCCGGCCGTGAACTTCTGCAAGGTGGCCGAGGGTTTCGGCGTTCATTCCGAGGGGCCGATTCAGAGGCCGGCGGATCTGGGTCCGGCGCTGGAGCGGGCGCTCAAGGTAGTGAAGGAGAAAAAGCTCCCCGCCCTGGTCGATGTGGTAGCGGAAGCGCGCTGAGAGAAGGCGGAGGGGGACTTGTCGCCGTCTTGGCAGCTACGTTTTGGTTTTGGAGGTGGTGCTGGTCCGTGCTTGCTCTTTGTCTAGAAACTTGAGGACTTGTGACGGTGTCGCGGACCACAGACCGGCAAGACGCCGGAAGTGTTTAGTATTCCAGGTGCAAATTTGAGAAACATCGTTGTCCATAGCCGTAGCAGCGAGGTAGAGGTCAAAAAGGCGCTCACGCGCCACTCTCCTTTCTCTTGTTAATGCCTCAAATGTCAGATAGGTGCTGGGCTTTGGGGTCACCAATGTACAAAAAGAGAGGTACGCTTGAGAGGCCGTTAGCGCTTCCCGCAAATCGACAGGAGAAGCAACACGCTTTGGGCTGGTTACGATGGCGAGAAACTCCAGGAGATTCTGCTGGGCGACTACGCCGCTAAAGGCGTTTTGGGCTGCCAGCGTCATCACCTGCCGTGAATCAAGCCGCAGGCATTTTTGGGGGTCTTCGCTGCTCGCTTCTTCGGTCCTGTGGAAGAAGGCATAGACCAGAACATTAGAGTCGATGAGCCAGGATGTCGGCATAAAGTTCTTCTCGGTCTCTAATGAGGACCCGGCCCAAATCCGCGCCTGGGAGAGGAATCTTGCCTCCTTTGCTTCGCAGTCCTTCCTGACCCTCTAGGGCTCGCTCGCACAGATCCCAGACCTGTTCAGAGACGCTCTTCTTTCTTCTCCCTGCGAGGGCCTGGATTTTCCGCATGAGAATGCGCCGCCGAGGGGCAACCGAGAGGGTCACTTTCCCCGACGCCAGCGTTGCTCGCGTCATCATTCTACTCATGCCCTTCTCCTTTCTCTTGTTACTTCTTTTACCACTTGAAAGTAGTAATGGCAACCCTCGATAGCTAGCCGCGCTTCCTCAGAGGCCAAAGGGGGAGGAGGTCAGGGTCTTTAATGTCCCAAAGAAATATTTGAACCCGAGTTGAACGCCCTATCTACTGATTGAGCTAAAGGCGCCTCAAGAGATTTGGAAATCTAAGAAGAAAGGACCTTGAGGCCTATCTCCGACGTGCCCCATACGCGGCCGACGCCCCAGAGA
>JACPFH010000212.1 GCA_016183075.1 Deltaproteobacteria bacterium
AACCGCTTTGTATCGGCTTTCGGCGGCGGCGACCCTAAAGCCCCAATACGTCCCCATGCTCACCCCCTGAAGCGCGATCCGGGTCCGGTCGATGTCTTTTCTGGCGCATAGATAATCCATCGCGCTGCGGCCCGCCTCTTCGTAGTTCTTTTCCGTCACCCGGATCTTCCTCATGTTGCTTTCTCCCTGGCCGGGCCCGTCGAGGCGCAAGATCGCCATTTTCCGCTCCAACAGCGCATCCCCGTACAGGGGCATGTCTTCTTTGACGGAGTCCATCCCCGGAATGGAGACGACACACGGGTACGGATGAGACCCGGAGGAGGGAAGATGCAGAAGCGCAGGAAGCGATTTTCCTTCGAAGGGAAGCTCGACCCGCTCGATCTTGTGGTCGGCATACCGGATGTACTTGTCGTAGCAGGCGTTCTGTTTTTCGGCGAGACGAATTTTCGTCTCGTCATCGTCCTCGAAGATGCCCCACTGCGCGTTGACGTAGAACAGCGCCGCCATGAAATAGTTTTCCCTCGCGGTCACGGTGCGCCCCTCTTGCTCCGCCCCCGTGGCGATCTCCTCCCTGCGCTTGGCCACGCGCGCGAACTCTCGCGGGATGTCTTTGAACTTCGTCACCCGCTGTCTCACCTGATTCACGTCCGGGAATCCACCGAGGCCGATGTAGGCAAGGAGCCGTTGGGTTCTTCCCTGGTCCCAATCCACGCCGACGGTGCGGATAATGTTGTCCAGAACCCAGCGTTGGTCTTTGAAGCGCTTCATCTTTCTCTCGTTGTCTGCTTTCATCGCAATCTCTCCCTAACCCCGCTGACCTCAAGCGTACACACTCCAGCGATCCGCGGGTAAGACGAGCACCGCTTTCTCCCCCACGGCAAAATCGGCATCCCCGGCGAGCTTGCCGCGCAGATTTACGCCGCAAGCTTCCACTTCCAATAAGGCCGCATCGCCAAGGTAGTTCTTGCTCGAAACTTTCGCCTCGATGCCCCCCGAGCCCGCGGCGCAGGGCCGGAGCGTCAGGTGCTCGGGGCGGATCGCGAGCGTCACCTCATGGCCGCTCTGGCAGCCTTGCGGCAGCGCGCAGCGCAGCTTGCCGAAAGGCGACTCGACCTGGCCGTCACCGCAAAGCCGGCCGCGGATAAAGTTCATTTCGCCGACGAACTGAGCGGCAAAGAGATTTTTCGGCTGGGAATAAACTTCCTTGGGGGAACCGATTTGCAGAATCTCTCCCTCGTTCATCACGCAGACCCTATCTCCCAGGCTCAGAGCCTCGGCTTGGTCATGAGTAACGTAGAGCGTCGTGACGCCGATGGAGTGCGTGATCTTTCGTAACTCCAGGCGCATCTGCTCGCGCAAACGCGCGTCCAGGTTGCTCAGGGGCTCGTCCATCAAGAGAATCCTGGGCTCGGTTACAACGGCCCGCGCCATGGCTACCCGCTGTTGCTGCCCGCCGCTCAGGTCGGTAGCCGGGCGATCCTGGAGCCCGGCGAGTTGAACCAGCTTCAGAGCCTCGCTCACTTTCTCGGCCACCTGGTGCTTCGGAATCTGGCGGCGACCCTTGACCAAGGGGAACGCTACGTTCTGAAACACGTTCATGTGAGGCCAGATGGCATAGGACTGAAAGACCATGCCGATGTCCCGCTTCTCCGTAGGAACGTAGATCCCCTTCTCCGGCGAGCTAACCGTCGCGCCGCCGATCTCGATCTCGCCCTGATCGGCCTTCTCCAAACCCGCCACGCAGCGAAGCGTGGTCGTTTTTCCGCAACCGCTCGGACCGAGCTGGACGAAAAACTCCCGTTCGCCAATGTCCAAGTCAATCCCGCGCAAGGCCTCAACCTGACCCTGGCGAGTCTTAAACGATTTTTTTAGACCACGAATTTTTATCAAGGCTCTTCTTCCTCCTCCGATCAGCTTCCCGAGCCGTACTCGCCGAGGCGCGAAAAGCCGATCTTCAATGCGCCCACGACGATCAGCGCAAAGGCGATCAGCACCACTCCAAGCGCGGCCACCTCGGGGACCCAGCCGTTGCCCCAAAACTGCCATACGACGGTGGAGATGACAACGTTCTTACGGCTGTAGAGGGTCAGCGCCATCGTAACCTCGCGGTACGACAACATGCTGATCCAAATCCAGCTGTTGAAAACGCCCGCGGCTATTAACGGCAATATGATGCGCCCGAGGACTCGCGGCGTAGAGGCGCCGGCGACCTTGCCGGCCTCCTCCAGTTCCCGATGCACCTGGATCATCACGCTGTTGGTGGTGCGCGTTCCGTAGGCGATCCAGTTAATCGTGTGCGCGATCACGATAATAAGAACCGTCCCGTATACGGGAAAAACATTCCGATAGGCCAACCCCAGATACGCCAATCCCACCGCCAGAAGAATGCTCGGCAGCGCGTGGGGTAGAAAGGCCATCGTATCCAAAATACCGCGAAAGCTAACCTGGGTCCGGATGACCACCCACGAGACCAAAACACTGATCAGCATGGTAACGAGGGGCACGGTAAACATGAGAATCGCCGTGTTGATGAACGGGCGCGCGCCCGCATAATCCATAATGGTCACGTAGTTTTTCAACGTTACGCTCGAAAGGGCCGCCATCGAGGGAAGCCTCAGATGCGGCAGCAGCGAGGTCCACACGAGCACGAGAAACGGAATGAAGACTTCCATCGAAAGATACAGCAGGGCAAAGGCCAGCGCGGCCCACTTCCATTTCCCGAGGGCAATCTCCCGCGGGCGATAGCCGCGCCCGGTTATTACCGTGTACTTTTTGCCCTGGCGCACCAAACCGACGTAAAAGTAAGCGAGAATCAATCCCGCCGCCAGCATGACTGCCCCATAAGCTCCCGCCAGCCCATAGTTAGGAAGGCCGGTGGGCGGATTGGTGGAAGTGTAAACGAGAGAGCTCAAGACGAGGATCCTGGCGGGAAGGCCGATAATGGCCGGGACTTCGAACACGGCGATAGCGGTCATGAACAGATAGACCATCACTCCGGCAATCGCGGGCAGGGTGATCGGGATATTGATCCGCAGGAAGGTTTGAAGCTTGCTCACTCCGGAGGTATAGGCCGCTTCTTCGAGCGCGGGATCCATCGTGCGATAGGC
>JACPFH010000213.1 GCA_016183075.1 Deltaproteobacteria bacterium
AACGCCATTTTGCCTGCAATCTCGGATCCAATTCCTGACCGTTCGAACCGTCACGCCGAAATCCCGCGACACCGCCTCCACTGCAGCCGCCCGGCCTTTTCCGGTGGGAATCGTGAGGAGCGCCTCGGTAATCCGGTTCGGCTCGTCCAGATCCTCCTCTGTCGCTCCGAGGAGCGCAGGACCGGCCGGCGACGTGACAATCGACATGCCGCCAGCCTCACCGGTGGTGCCGCTCTTGTTCTCCCCGTCTCGCCCGTCCTGAATTGAGCGGGCGAGATATAACTCCTGCAACTTGGCAGGTAGGGATTCCAATTGGATCTCGCGCTTAGCTTTACCATTGCGGCCCTTTTCCCCGTACCGGGCCGCAATTTTGCCCCTGCTGAGAAGTTGGAAGAGTCGACGGCGCTTCACCCCCATCAGCTTCCTCGCCTCATCTATCGAAAGCCAGGTTGCCATCATCTTACAGGTGCGAGGCTCGCTTTCGCCGAGGGTTCTTGGCCTTCCTGCGCGCCGTCTCGGTCGCGATGCCTCCGTCGTCCATCATTCCGCGATCGGCGAAGCTGAAGTATTGATTGGCCCCGAGGATAATGTGGTCTAAGGCTCTAATGCCGAAAAGCTCGCCACATTGCGCTAGCCGGCGTGTTAGCTCTAGGTCCTCCGGACTCGGAGCGGTGTCTCCCGATGGGTGGTTGTGCGCAAGTACAATGGCGCAGGCTCCCATCAGTATCGCCGCGCGGAAAACGATAGCGGGGGAAACCGCGCTGGTGGTCTGGCCGCCGGTGAACAGCACTTTATAGCCCCGGATCATGTTTTTATTGTTCAAAAAAAGAACCGTGAAGTGCTCCTGGTCGGCGTCGAGGTCGGCATAGATCGGCCTTAGTATCGCCGCAGCCGTTTCTGCGCATGAGACCTTTTGTCCGGGCGGCTCATGCACCCCCAGCCTTACCTTAAAGCTTTCTAGTTCATACACCGTTTCCATTTGGCCCTAGCCTCAATTTAGGCTAGGGTCGTCTTACCACAAGTGACTTGACGTTGTCAAGTCTTGACCTTGGGCTTTCTCTCCTTGGCGGCTGGGCCGCCTGGGTGTCTGGTTTTCTTGTACGCCGCGGCCGAGGCGCGAGGAATCAGCGACACGTGGCCAAATCTCAATGTTTCCAGTCTGCCTTTTTTGATGGCTTCCCAGACCGCCTGTCGGCTGATGCCGAGATACTTGGCAGCCTGAGGAACGGTAAGCAGGTCAGATCGACTCTTCCTGGGCATCTGGACTTCCCTCAGCGCCACGCGTCGACGGTCGCCGGCGTTCTCGCCTCGGCCCACGTCAGGGCCCGCTGCACTCTGCTTTGGTTTTCCGGTTTCATAATTTCGTCCTCAAACAGCGCCTTCTTGGTGCAACGCCGGCGCCTCCGGGCCCCGTCGCGCCTGGCCTCCGCGTAGAATCGACTTCGGTGCTCGCCGCCGGGGCAGAACCGTTGGGGCCTCCCGCCTGTCTTGCGAGGCTCAAACTCCCGATCGCAGTAGTCGCAGCGCGCCACCGTCACCGCCATTAAATACAACGTGCACGTTGCAAAATGCCCGTTGCGGCCACCTTTCGACCCCCGGAACGGCCTTAAGGGCCACCCCGGTATAAGCTGCCGGTAGCGGCTGCGATTTTGGCCTTATAACCTCCGGCCTCGTCGGTGCCTTTCTCAGTTGAGCATCCTCCACTCGGAATTCTTGCCCGCTGCCGATAGGATGGCCTGCGTGAGCTTTGGCGAAAGCTCCCTGTCGAGCGTTTTCTACAGTAATCAAGGCCCCTCGCATGTCGACGTTACGGTACCAGGGACTTCGCCGCGTTTCGGTAGTCGACTAAGACGCCGCCATAGGACCATTTGATTTTATAGACGATCTTGTCGTGCAGACCGAACCTTCGGGCCTCTTCCAGGCTGGTTAGCCCGATCGCCGGCTCCTCGCGGCCATCCAAAAATTTTACTTCGATAATCTCTCGGTCTCCAACATCGGAGACGATTCCCCAATTGTCGGCATCTGCCGGCATCGGCGAGACGAAGATCCGCTCGTTATTCTCGCCGAACTGGCGCCACACGGGGTTTGGAGTAAAATTTGCATCGACGTATGGGCGCTCGTTGATCGTCTTCGCCGTAAACCACAAGTTGCGGCCGACGATGAGCTTGAAGCCCAAGCCCTGGTCGTGGCCGAAGCCTCCGATCTCTTCGCCCGACCCCGGCTCAACCATTTCCCAGATCGCGGTCATCGCGTCCTGGATAGCCCCTGGGCTGAGCGCGGCTGTGAAGAGATTACCGTGCCCGGCGGCGAACCACGGAACGCCGTCGCCTTGGAAGGTTGCGTTCTCGGTGTAAAAAGACCAGATGAATCGTGCAAAGGCTCGCCTGTGCGCTCGGGTGCGACCCCGGAGTATCCGGCGGAGACCTCCGAAATCATCTCCGCGCAGCACCATCTCCGAAACGGACATTAGATCACCAACGGTCCGCAGTGGGTACGAGGCGCTTTCTTCAAGCGGCTTACCCCCCTCGCTGTAGTCCTCGCTTTCTGGATCTATGACCGGCGGATCTTCATAGCCAAGAAGGTTCACTGCTCGCTGCTGCGCGAAATTGTCGGTACCACCGCGGTGGGAAATAAAAATATTTTCGTGGAAGTTCATGTCTCGGAAGTCCTGTACTACCCGGCGATTCATGCTTCGCCCGAGCAGGTTTGGGAAATCTGTAGCCACTAAAGCTTCTTGGGCCGTGACTTGGCGAGGGATAATATTAAACTGGAAGCGGAAATCCCCCGTTATCTCCTTGTAGGCCGCCTGGACGTTGTAGAATTCCTGAATATCTTTATGGCCCAAGCCCCGGACGCCAAGCGTTTTATCCAGGGCGATTTGGTACCGATCGACCTTTTCTAGGCCGACCTCTATCTGTCCGCTGCCAGCCCGAGCTGCGGTACCAAACCGCAAAACATCAGCAGGCGTTTGAGTTTCCATCTGCGTTCTCCTTCCTTTCATTCGTCATTTTACGCCTATGCTAGCCGTCTCTGCCTATCAATCTCTAGAAGGTTTTTGGCCTTGTCGATGCCTCCCTTTTAATTGAATACGCGCCATCCCGGACCCGCCCCGGTCGTCCTTGAAGTAGGCTGCTGCCGTTCGGGTGAGAGCCCGTGATCGTCTCGGGCGTAGCCCTCGGGCTGTGCACGTTGTTGTTAATCACTGGCCTGTTGCCGGATATTCAATTTTTTCCAGGGCCATTTTTGTTCACGCGGACAGGCACGCAAGCGAGCCAGTCCCCTTCCTCAATTGAGCACTCTGATGTTCAGCGTGTGCCCTGTCGTCATCCTGATCGTCCGCTCCAGGCCGCTTAGGAGATCTCTTGCGTCGATCGTGATATTGATATTGCCGCCGCCCTGAGAAGCGGAAGCTTGCGGCGAGCGGGCAAATAAAGTGGCAAACCATTGGATCAACTCCATGATGCGGCGCCGCTCCACGTCGAAGCCCGGCGCCTCACCAGGGTGAATGCCGCTAATAAGACTCGGATCCCCGGACCGGGCGATCATCCGTTCTAATCGCAGCAACCTCTCAAAGGCCGGGCCTAAAAAGCTCGAAAGCCCGCTGTCCATAGTCAGATCGGCTTTTGCTTTCTCGGAAAATTCCTTGAGCACCTGGGGTGCATAGCTCTGAAAATACTCAGAGAATGGCAGTCTTGGGGAGCCTTGCGTCCAAAAACCGCTCTCGACATTGAAGACGATCGGCCTCTCCGCCTCGGCGCGCAGACTCTGCACCTTCGCGCGCGCCTCATCAACGCCCAGATGAAAATCCGCCATGTCGAATTTTATTTTGTATTCCTGCGCGAGCTTGTCGATGAGACCTTGAAGTTCTTGGCTGCTCTTGGCGATTTCAGGGGGAATTTCAGTGCCGAATTCTTGCGCGGCAAGCTTTCCGAGACCCTGCACTAGACGCGCGGCCTGTTGGAGTTTTGCCTCGTCTATAAATCCAAATTTAGCCCCATATTTTGTCAGCTCGTTCAGGGTCTGCGTGACGCCCTGAAGGGCGACCTGTATCCCCGCGCCGGCGGCGCCACCCAGCGGAGTCAGCAGATTGTCAAAGGATAGCTGAGTGTCGTAGACAACCCCCTTCACCGATTCAACCTGCGCCTTGAGTTTGGAGATATCAAAACCCCGCCCGATCGCATCTATCGCCGCGCGCGCTTTTTCTCCCGCGATGCCCATGTCGACGAGGGCTCGCGTCGTCGTCCGGATCGCCTCGCCTTTCTGCGCCTCGATCGCCAGGTCAGGTCTGCCGGCCATCTCAGCCAGGGCCACAGCGTTTCGCGCCTGCGCTTCGGCCTGGAGATTCGCCACCGTAAGCTCTATCGCTCTGACCCGCCCCATGCGCAGCGCCGCGAGCTTTTGCTCCGAGGCACTCTCCTGGCTGAGCATCTTTGCCGTGAGATCTCCCACGGTTTGAAGCGGAGATGTCACGAAACTCCACAACGAGCCTTGCTCAGCAATCTGCTCATTGAGGTTCTCGATCTCCTTATTCGTGGCGGCCAGGTTTTTCGGGTCGAAGGCGTCATCTATCTGTTTTTTGGATGCATTCAGGTCGCGGATCGCCCCGACAGCCGCCGCTATCCCAATGGTCGCGCCGGCTGTAGCCAGCGTGATGCCAGCAATTCCTGACGCGATCTGAAGCAGCACGTTGCCTGCCACATTGCCTACGGGGCCGAGTGCCCCAAACTCCGCGGCCAAAAGGCCGACCGCGGACGATAACGGTCGCACTGACCCGTGGGCCTTGTCGCCCGCTTCGGCCATCTGGCGCATGGCGGGCGCAGCCGCGCCTGACGCGGCTGCGCTTACATGCCGCACTGCCGCCTCGGCGGCTTTTACCGCCTCGAGCTGAGATTCGGACTTGATTAAAATGGCTACTTCGAAGGGCATATTTTTACCTTTTTACTTTCTCTCTCTTGCGCCTCTCTCGCGGCCGATTCGCGCCACCCGCGCTGGGTCTGACGACTCGCATTGTCAGCAGGGAAGGCCATCCACATCGTGCCTTTTAAGAATGGCGAGTGCGTTATACTTAGTCGTCACTTCCGCCTTGTGCTCGGGCGGGATAAAATCTCGCCAGTCGGTGGCCGTGCCTGCATCACATCCACCCCGTCAAGAGTGTAGCCCCCAACCGATACGACCCTTCTGTCATACTCGATCAGCAAAGCCCGTTGCGCCTCCTCGTCCCCGCTCTTGCTTCTCAGCGCGGCAAAGTCTCGTGCGATCGCTAGCCACTCCTTCTCGTCCGGGTCTTTGAAGCGGTGAACCACTTTCTCACCGAAACGAAAAATGACGATTTCGATTTCTTCTCCGATGGCATACATAAAAACTTGTCTATCGCGAGCTGTTACTAATCGGTGGCCACCGATGGAGGGCCGACTTCGCGTCCTTAAGCGTCATTAAGTTTCTCTTCTGCCGTCGCCTCTTTTTTTTGCGTTCCACGAGGCCCTTCCGGGCGAATGCGCCGCGGACCCAATGTCGCACCGTAGAATAACCTGGTGCTGTCTGGCCCAGCGTCAGGGCGAGCACCCTTACCGCACGCCAAACATCCTCATATGATGCCTCGGCCCTCTTGAAAAAAACCACAATGGCGAACGTTTGCAATTCTGGTGAAAAGAACCTCGTCAATCCGCGATCGCTCCGCCGTTTTCTGTAGAGCGCAACCACGCCGCGCCCCCTCAATCCCTTCGCGCGGCGTTCTAGCGTATCCGAGCTTATGCCGAAGTTCGCGGCCACTTCCGCCCGCTCCCGTGGTCGCAACCGCGCGGCTGACTTAAACACCTTCGCCAGCTCGCGCAGCTCCTGAAGTTCGCCAGGATCGACAGCTTCTTCATCATCTAAGGTCCGCAGCAACTTGCGGCCGAAGGTCTCGGCGATCGCGTGGCGCTCAGGCTCAGAGGCCCTTGCATGGCGATGGATAATAAGCGACAACCTGCTCGCCGTTGTCCCCAGCGGGGCGGCAGCTCCCGCTACAGACCCGAAATGAGAGACCAGGGCACCTTTGAATTTGAGGTTAGCTGGCATGTTTTTGCCTAGTATGTGATTCAATTGTTTCCTTGTCAAGAAAATTATTTTGCAAATTAATATGGGGGTCCGCGCAGAACCTCGCCAACGGTGCTGCCCCGCACATTCCGAGCCGCAACACGGAGAGAATGTCCTTCGTCTCCACATAAACAGTTCGATGCCAGGCAGCGACCATCGAGCTTTGAATGAACCCTCTGGGTGTGCCCGCAGGTGCAGGCACGACCATTCACTGAGCGATCGGCTCCACGTTGGCCGATGCGGCGCTGGTCGGTGTACTTGCGGGCAGGCCGACCGTCAGGGTTGGCGGCTTCTTCGCGCCCCAGGATTACGCTATAAATTTGCTCCTCTGCGGCGGCGTTTGGGCAGCCCGCATGACACCGGTCGCGAGCTTGATATTCAGCGCACCGCATGATCGCGATGGAAGAAAGCCGGCGTGGACAATAGATTGATCCCGTGAACTCCGTGTCGGGGGTGACGTGCGTAATCGTGCCCCCCGCCTGAGCTCCGGTCGGAGGCCAGCTTATGGTCGGAAAAAAAAGGTTGCCCGGTTTCCCCCGCACGCGATGTATCACGACAAGGCAACTCTAAACTAAAACAGCATTTTAAACAAACCGTAACCCCCCTTTTTTCACCGACCTCCCAGTGTGAAAACGGCGCCGTTAGGGCGCGGTTTTGCCGTTCAACCAGTGCACCTGGATCGGGCTATACTGACCCCTAGTGGGGTTTGATTTTTGGGTGGACGCCTCGCTAAAAGCGCAGTCGCGGCATGGACTTACGCCAATCCAAGTGCACTACTTGAAATCCAAGTGCACTCGGTCGGCCAATAGTGCACTTGGGTACGAACGGACTGCACTTGGATTGGAACAGGGGTCGCTCTCTCTAGTTGACTAAAAGTGTTTGTGTGGCAGGGACTTACGGACTGCTTTAAGGGCGGCTGGCACGCACCCTCAGGGAAAATACCGTGAAACTTTCCGGCGCCGCGGGGAAAATTATTCTGCGACTCCGGTCCGCCCTATGGGCTAAAAGCTCGGCCGGCTTCCTATCCTAACCTATTAAATTCCCGAAGTTTCCGCGCGATTTCCCAGGTTCTCACGCGATTTCCCGCCCGCGGAAAAATAATTCGCCGACTAACACAAGTTCAAACCAAGGGGAATTTGGTGCCCGGAGCCGGAGTTGAACCGGCACGGAACCTTGCGATTCCTCGGGATTTTAAGTCCCGTGTGTCTACC
>JACPFH010000024.1 GCA_016183075.1 Deltaproteobacteria bacterium
CACTAAATCAGGCCATTATCCGAAGAATGCTCGGACGGCTTCCCGCGCAAACGGTGAACCAGGTTGTAAGCAAGCTCAGCGAGATCATACGGTAGTCAACATGCAGGGTATCAAAGCTGAGCGGGAATTTTGGGATACGCATGACGCGATCGAGGTCCTTGGAGAGAGGGGTTGGAAAGTCTCTGAGCCGGGCAGCACTTATCTAAGCTCTCTTTACGTCGCTAAAGTTGGATCTCGGGGAGCCGTCATTCGCGTGCCAAGGGAGTGGCTGGTATCCAGAGGCGCGAGGAAGGGTCAAAAGATCAAAGCGCGGGTGAGGGGAAAACGCCTTATGGATAAAAGGGGACATTCTTAATTTCCTGCCTCAACCACCACCCCATGTTACGGTCGCCCCTATGCCCCAGACTGCGCGTGCTTCAGTTGGCGGCCTTTGCTACCACGTGATCAAGCCGCGAAACGGCCGGGCAGAGGTTTTTCACAGCGAGCCATGGGTCAAGTGGATCGCATCGCTGCTCAGCCTTCAGTTCACCCTTCGGCCACGGGGTCGGTCACGCAGATCTTAGATAAAGGTGAATGTCTCCTTTTCCGTTCAGGTTAGTGGATGATCCGGGAACAAACACCGCGGAAGGATAAACTTGCGTATGTTCATAATTTAACTTATGATGTACATGAAACCATGAACAGGGAGGAGCTATGAAGGCCGTATCTTTTCGGCACAAGCACTTGCAACTGGATCAGAACAAGCTGGACCGGGCTAGACGGATCTTGGGCGCAAACACCGAGACTGAGGCACTGGACCGTGCCCTGGATATCGTCGTGAGCGAGGCCGAGGTGGACAGAGCGCTCAAAAAGGTTCGTGGGAAGGGACGCATCCGGAAGGTTTTCCGCTAAGATGCGCCGCATCGTCATAGACACCAACATTTACGTCGATTGGCTTAATAGGGGAAAACACGAAAACATCATTTTCCAGCGTGAGGCGGTGAAATACCTGAGCGCGGTCGTCATGATGGAGCTTTCAGCAGGGGCGTTCACCGTAAGGGACCGGCAACTTATTCAGACCGTGACAAGAGCATTTGCTAAGGTTGGTCGCATTGTGCTTCCTACAGTTGCGGTCTACGGCGAAGCCGGAGATGTCTTAAGACGACTTCAAGTATCACAAAGATACACCCTCAGCAGTGCCTACGGGCTAGTCAATGACGTGCTGATTGCTCTTTCTGCGCGCTCCATCGGAGCAACTGTAATCACACAAAACGAGCGGGACTTTGCCGCGATTCAAGCGATCCGGCCTTTTAAGTTGACGGTAGTTCCGTCTTCCCCATCTTGACGCCCTCGTAATGCCGGTGTATAGACGGTCGCAGATGGAGGGGGAACTATGAAACTCAACGTGGGTATTGATCTTCGTACGCTGACGCGACGCGAATTTATGGGCACCCTGGTCAAGGGCGGCATCGTTGCCACCGGGTCCGCTCTGCTGCCCTGGGACCGCGTGCTCGCGCAGACCAAATTGAACGTTGGAACCATGAGGATCGGCGACCTCTCGCCGTTTTTCATCGGAATAGACCGGGGTTTCTTCAAGGATGCGGGTCTGGAAATCAACACCACCGCTATGGTCGGCGGAGCCGCAATCGCGCCGGCACTGGCCTCCGGCGCCCTCAACCTCGGGTGGTCCAACGTGGTCTCCATCTACCAGGGCCACCTCCAGGGCTTCGATTACCGCTTCGTCGTCAACGGCGCGATCAACAAGAGGGGAACGAACGATGAGTTCGGCCTGTTGGTGAGGGCGGATTATCCCGCTAAGACCGGTAAGGACCTGGAGGGGAAGACGATGGCCACCAACACGCTGCGCAACATCACGCAGCTCATGGGCCTGCACTGGGTCGACAACAACGGCGGAAACTCCTCACGAGTTAAGTGGGTGGAGGTCCCTTTTCCCCAGATGGAGCCGGCGCTCGTGAACGGGCAGATCGACGCCTTCGTGGCGGTGGAGCCTTTCGTAACCGTCCCCTCGAAGGTCAACAAAAAGGCCAGGGTCCTGGGACATCCGGCGGGAGGCGTCGCGCCGCGGCTGCTGATCGCTTCCTACTTCGGAAGCGAAGCCTGGATCCGGAAAAACGCCGCCGCGGTCAAGGCCTTCATCACCGCCTACAATCGGGGCATCGATGCCCACAACGCCGATGTGGAAAAGGCGAAGGTGTCCATCGCCAAGCACACGGGGCTCAAACCGGAGCTCTTAAAAGAGATGCCGCTCCCCGCGTTCGAGAAGAAGCTCCTGGGGTCCGATCTCGAACCCATGATCGACGTGGCGTACCACTACAAGCTGATCGATCGGAAGTTCCCGGCCAAGGAGGTCATCTCCGAGCACGCGCCGATCTAAAGAAGGCAATAGGCGGTAGGCAACAGGCAATAGTTAAACTCGAAACCCTTTTTATTAAGGTGTTCATAAATAACTTCACATTCAAAGAGGTCGTCATTCCCGCGGAAGCGGGAATCCAGGGGAGCGAGCACAAGCAGACTGGATGCCCGCCTGCGCGGGCATGACGGAGAGAGGCCAGCGAGTGGACCGCAATGTCTACTTACCAGCGAACTCCTTAATACTGTTGCCTAGTGCCTGCTGCCTACTGCCTATTTCTGCCGCGCCGTCAGACCCTTGTGCCAGGCCATCAGATAAGCATCGGCGAATAGAAAGCAGCGGTTAAGAGCATACCCCAGAAGGGCCAGGACCAGCATCCCCGCATACATTTGCGGAATCCTGAAAGAGCGCTGCGCATCGAGGATGAAGTAGCCGATTCCCGAGGTGGCCCCGACCATTTCGGAGATCACGACCAGGATCAGCGCGATGGCGAGCGCGATCCGGAGTCCCGTCATGATGAACGGCGAAGCCGCCGGAATCACGACCTTCCATATCAAACGACCTTGCCCTAGACCGAAGGTGCGCGCGGTTCGAATCAACACCGGGTCACGAGCTCGAAGGCTTCATAGGCCGATTTCCAGTAGCCCATGAGAACTCCCAAGGAAATGGCGATCAGCGCGGCCAAAATATAGCCGAGCCCCGCGCGCCAGAGGCTCACGCCGATGTGACCGAAAATCTCCCCGGACAGCATGATCTGAACAAACGAAACCAGAATCTTGCCGGCAGGCGGAAAGAAAAGCTCGTGGATCCAGCCGTAGCGGCCGGCGGCTTCCCAGAGCAGCACCAGGAGAAGCAAAAAACCGAATCCGCTCCACTTCGATCTCCAGAGCTTCAGGGGATCTCTTCCTTGCGGGTCAGACCTTTGTGCCACGCCATGACCCAATCGTCCACGGCGACAAAGAGCCGGTTCAGCGCGTAGCCGATCATTGCCAGCGCCACGATCGCCGCGTACATTTCGCGAATACGAAACGAGCGCTGCAGATCCAAAACGTAAAAGCCCAGGCCGTCATTCGAAACGATCATCTCCGAGGTTGTCACAAGGATCAGGGCGATGGCGAGAGAGACCCTCAATCCGGTGACAATCTGCGGCGACGCGGCCGGCAGCGTCACTTTCCAGAAGCGCTCCCACGGGTTTAGCCGGAACGTGGCCGCGGTGTTCATGAGCACGGGATCGATGCTGCGCACGCCGTCGATGGTATTGAGCAGAATCGGCCACGAGCAGGCGTAAGCGGTTACCGCCACTTTCATCTCGTCGCCGATGCCGAGAAAGAGAATCGCAATCGGGATCGTGGCCGGGGACGGCATCGGCCGGAGCAACTCGATCAACGGCTCAAAGAGCATGTAGAGCGGCCGCCACAGACCCAGGCAAAGCCCGGCGCTCACCGCGATCGTTGCCGCCAGAGCGTAACCTTCAACGAAACGCGCCAGGCTGGCCGCGGCGTGAAGGAGGATTTCGCCGCTGCCAACGATCGCGGCCAGGGTCACGAAGACCTCCGTCGCCGGCGGAAAGTAATTGCCCACCAAAGGAAAGAACCGGGACGACAGCTCCCACAGACCGAGCCCGGCGGCCAGGACCGGGAGACCTTTCCAAGGTATTTGCCCGGCGATGCTCACGGAACCGCAAGCTCCTTCGAAATCAACTTGAAGATCCGGTGGCGGGTCTGGATGAAGCCGGGGTCTTCCCGCGTGCTCAGCTGGTTTCTCGGTCGCTCAAGTTTCACCGCGATTTCCTCCAGCAGCCGGGAAGGTCGTCCCGACAGCACGCAAACCCGATCGGAAAGATACACCGCCTCCTCGATATCGTGGGTCACGAAGAGAATCGTGGCGTGCAGCGATTCCCAAAGGCGCAAAAGCGTATCCTCAAGCTCCATGCGCGTGAGCGCGTCCAATGATCCGAACGGCTCATCCATCAAGAGCACCTCGGGCCGCCGGGCGAGCGCGCGCGCGATGGCGACGCGCTGCTGCATTCCACCGGAAAGCTCCCACGGGTAGTGGGATTCGAACCCCTTGAGGCCCGCGAGCTCGATGAAACGCTGGGTTTCAGCGTCGATCTCGCTTCGCTTCATGTTCGCGGGGTTCTCGAGGACGAAGCGGACATTTTTAAAGACCGTGCGCCATGCCATGAGCGACTTGTTGTATTCCTGAAAGAGGAGGATGAGCCCCTCGGGCGGACCCGTCACTGCCCGGCCGTGGAGAAGCACCCGCCCCGCCGTGGGCGGCGAAAGCCCGGCGATGCACTGGAGCAGGGTCGATTTACCGCATCCCGACGGACCGACAATGGAGACAAACTGGCCTGCTTCCACGCGGAATGAAAAGTCCTCGACAGCGACCACGGGCTGGCCGGAGAGGGCTTGAAACTCTTTTTTTAACGCGCGGACTTCGAGCACTGGCAGAACTCTCGTGTAATGAAAGGCAAGCTCCGGCCCGGCTTATTCGTCCAGTTGGGTTGCTTTCATGTGGCGGTCGATGGTCGTGTATCCCCGCCATTGCTCGACCATCCAGTATCGGATGCCGAATTCGAACCGTAGCTCTTTGGCCTCGCCATCCGCCGGGTTGAAGTGCTGGTGGTGCATCATCCCCGGCGGCACGTGCACGGCATCGCCCCGCTCCCACTCGTAGCGCTTCCCGCCGATTTCGGAGTACCCGCTCCCCTGAAGCGCGTAAAGATAGGCCTCTGGATGGGCATGGCTGTGGCTCTTGGAGCGCGGCAGCTCGACGAAGATCGAGCTGATCGCCACCGCCGTCGCGCTCCTGAGGAGGAATCTTCGCGATGGCCGGGCGATCATTCGGGCCGGCGTCTTCGATCTGCTCCATCTTCCCCATGTAAATGTGAGCCTCCAGGGGCCACGCCAGACCCGAGACGTAAACGACCGGTTCGTTTCCCGTGTTGAAGAGCTGATGGGCACAACGATAAGGAATATGAAAGATCGTGCCCGCGCGAAAATCGTAGCGCATCTCGTCGAGCACGACAAAGCCCTCACCCCTCTCGACGTAGATCGCCTCCTCTCCGTGGAAGTGCTTGCCGGTATGCCAACCGGCGGGAATCTCCGCCTTCATCAGGAGGCTGCCGCCGGTGGGGAAACCGGTCTCCGGCGCGATCATCAAGGCCGCCTTGGCGTCTTGGCGCGTACGCGCCCACTTGAGCTCCTTTCCGCGCGCCACCCGCGGGGCTTCCAACACGGTGCTCTCGATCCGCTCCGACTGCTCCAACCATGCGGCGTAAAAATCTGCCATTTTACCTCCCCGCTCCGCCGCTCAGGCGGCCAGCCTTCCCGCCCACATTTTGCCGAGATCCTCCCTTTCCCTTCCATCAAGGTGGCTCAGGGCTTGGGCCACGATATCGGTTCTCGCTTCCAGGCCTTGATCAAGCGCAAGGTGAGCGGTCCCGGGACCTGCTTACCGATCTTGACGCTATTGAGGGTCCGGATGGGTAGAATCGTTGGGCTCGTGCTGGCGAGGAAAGCCTCAGCCGCATTGTACACGTCGTAGGGCGTGAAATTGGCCTCCACCACCGGAATGCCAAGCTCGGCTGCCAGCGAAGAAATCGTGCTTCGCGTGATGCCATCAAGGATGTTCCTGTTGGTCGGCGTGCACAGGGCTCCGTCGATGACGAGAAAAAAGTTATGCGCGCTCGACTCGCTGATGTTGCCGTCGATGTCGAGCATGAGCGGGATGGCCCGGGGATCGACCTGGTGAGCTTCGAAGCCGGCTATGACGTGGTTCATCTTGTTTGTGACCTTCGCCTTGGACTCCAGGCACTGTGGCGGGATTCTCCGGGTGGAGGGAATCACCACAGGGACTCCCTCGATGTAATGCCGGGCAAACTCGCGGAAATTGACATTAACGCAGTAAATGGCCACGGTCGCAGGACCGATGACCCGGTTTCCCATCGAAGAGCGCACTCCCCGGCTGACCACCTGCCACAGGGCATAGTCGTCGTTCTCCTTGAGGAGCGCCAGATTCCTTTCCAGGACCTGCGCCGTCGCCGCCTCCATCTCCTCGAGGGACATGCCACAGTCGATCCGCGTGTAGCAAAGCGAGCGAAACAGCCGCTGCGTGTGCTCCCGCAATTTGAAGGGTCTGTGAGCGAAGGTGCGCGTGACATCGTAAACCCCGTCTCCGGCATTAAAGCCGGAGTCGAGAACGGAGACCTTGGCCGCGCTCTCCGGAACGAACTCTCCGTTCAGATAGAACACCTTTTCTTTCATGGTGCACCTTCCTTTCTCTATCGGGACGTCACCCCTCAGAGCATCCGCATGAGCTTTCCGTAGCCGTCGATTTTTTCCTTCATGCCGATCGCCTTGAACGCGACGTAGAGCTGGGAGGTCATATTCGCGATGACGGGAAGGCCGAGGTCCGTTTCGATCTCTTCGATTACGTCGACTACCGGGAAGTTCGTGCACGGGATATAGATCGCCTGCGGATTGCGCCCCTCAAGGACCGCCCGCTTCGCCGCCCGGTAGATATCGGCGACCGAGGCGATGCTGCACTCGGTGAACCCCGTATCCAGGCTCACCAGGGAGGTCGCCTCGAACCCCCAGTCCTTTAAATACCCCACCAGCTTCTCATTGAGGTCCGCAGGGTAAGGGTTGACCACTGCCAGCCGCGCAGCCGAAAGGTCTCGAAAGGCATCCATCGCGGCTACGACGCTGGTCGTGCAGGGAACCCTGGTGATCGCCTCCAACTTCTCCAAGAACCTGGTTTCGAATCCCTTCCCCTGGCTCAGGACCAAAGGCGCGCCGCCGTGAATCACGAAATCGCAAAAGCGCCGGCTAAGCTCCCGCGCGCAGCTCTCGACCTGAGCCAGCGCTTGCTTGTAAGCCTCCTCCTTCCATCCTTC
>JACPFH010000214.1 GCA_016183075.1 Deltaproteobacteria bacterium
AGAACCGACGGGGCGATCGGAAGGACGAGTTTTTCGGGGTCAAGCGCGAGTGTCTTGCGACAGTTACAGAGGAAAAGCCCCCAACTTACCGCCATGCTGGCCCCTATATCGCACGGGCACGGGCGAGTCAACGGGGGAGGCGGCACCGCCTCGCAAGAAGAAGTTGAGGCGTCGTACAATTTAATTCCCAGCTTGGCCAATAGGGAGAAAGTTGGTCGATAAACTTCATCCTCGCCGGAGGAGGGCGAATATCAGAGTGGAAAGATAGAGAATTAAAGTTCGTTGAACTCTTCCGGAGACAAGCCGGCCTGTTCGATGACGATGGCTCTCAATGTCTCAAAGCGACAGAAAGACTCTACCCTTCTCGGTTTTGTCGCTTGGCGGGATTTGTTTCCCTTCCTCCAGAAGAACCTCGATCAGACCGGTTGCCAATTTTCTAAGATTGGCGAGGGCTTTTTCCGCGGTATCGCCAAAATCAGCGGTATGGTTCAATGTGGGTAACTTTGCGGTGACCTGTTTGGTTTTTAAGTCGGTCTCAAACTCTACCCGGTAGCTGCGCTGTAGCATACGAAAAAAGATTATCCGCTAACGCACTTGATGTCAAACTTATGGCGACGCTCCGGCATTTGTTAGCGTGTGCGATCGATTTTCCTGCGCAGCTCGGAGACATGGGACTCCGAAATCACGTCTGCTCGTTGTGGTTACTTTGTCTTTGCGCGTAGCCGCTCGATGAGCGCTGTGACCTCCTGGAGGCGAGTGCGCACCTCTGCCTCCGCCTTGGTCATCTCCTCAGCAGGCGCTCCTTTATCAACCGCGTCTTCGAAGGCCGTCACGGCGACGCCGAACACTTTCAGCAAACGGCGGGTTTCATCGGTCGGCATGGCTTCTCCTGTTCGAATAGTTCAAGTCGTTCAAGCAGTTCAAGACGTTTTAAGCCGTCAAACGAATTAAACGGTTTGAACGTTTTGAACTTCTGCGGGTAGTCCCAACTCTTTTAACTTCTTTTCCGGAATAAACCCATTTTCGTCCCATTCTCTTGCGCGGTAATACCCCTGGATCATCTCGCGCAGCTCGTTGACAGTTAAACCGACACCCTGGGCCACGCCGGTGGGAAGGGTTTCTCCCAAGAGCCGCGGCGGGAGCCAATCGTCCTGGGGCTGCCAGCCCTCACGCATGTTGAATAGCTTCTTGAGCGTGTTGATGCGTTCACCGACCTGGCGCAGCTCAGCGTCAGAGCACGACCAGCCGGTGACCCGGCTTAGCAGGTCGGCAGCCTCGGCATAAAAGTCAGTGAAGCACTTGCGCAGGAACTTGCAGACGATCAGCGAGTCGAGGACCGCGCCAAAGTCTTCTGAGGCAGCGACGAGGGTGCCTCTGCCCGGGTCAGCACGGAAGCGATCCACCTGTGCGGAGAAATCGGCTTCGTAGGCCCCGGAGCGGTTGTGGCAGGCCCCGCGCGGGTTCACTGCGAGTCCCAGGGCCATCGTCTTCAGGCTCCGCGGCTCGTAACCGGGCAGTTCCAAACCCTTTACGTGCATGGCCCAGTAGGCGCTCTCGCCACCCACCTCTATCGCGGCCCGTCTTGAGCCTTCAGCCAGCAGGGCGCCAAGGCCGCTGCGCTCGGCAATGGCCGATATGGTTTTTAATAGGGCGCCCGCCTTTCCGAAACTGAGACCGAGGTCTTGGGCTTCGGGCAATAATCCTTTGTCCGCGCACTCCATGGCCCAAGCGAGGGTGCCGCCGGTGCTGATCGTATCGAGGCCGTAGTGGTCGCAGAGCTGCGCGGCGCGGATGACCGACTCCGGATCCTCAATGCCGCACAGCGGTCCTAAGGCGAACAATGTCTCGTATTCCAGGCGCTGCTCCGCTCCGGTTAGAGATTTGAACAGACGCTCGCAGCGTATCGTGCAGCAGGCGCAGCCGTGCCTGCGGCTGAAATTGTTTTCCGTGAGGCTTTCACCGCTCAGAGCCTCAGCGTGGTCGAAGGTCGGTTGCTGGAAGTTGCGCGTGGGCAAGGTCCCGAGGCGGTTGAAAAGAGCCAGATTGGCCACTGTGCCTATCTCGCGATACTTTGCGGTCAGCGTGCCCAAGCTGCGCTGCCTCATAGAATCCGCTATGGCTGCAACCCCGACCGGATCAGCCACACACACCGCGTCATGACCCCTCAGTGCTATCGCTTTTAGCTTTTTTGACCCCATCACGGCGCCAACGCCACCGCGCCCGGCATGGCGGCCCTCGTTGCTGATGGTGGCGAAGCGGACCCGGTTTTCTCCGGCTCGGCCGATTGCTGCCACGCGAACCGCCTCCTCTTGGAGTTCCGCACGGATTAGACTCTCCGTTTCCTTGGCGCTTTTTCCCCAGAGCTGGCCGCCATCCCTGATCTCAACCTTTCCATCATTGACCAGCACGTATACCGGGGATGAGGCCCGGCCGGTGATTACCAGGGCGTCAAGGCCGGCACGTTTGAGTTCGAGGGCAAAGAAACTCGAGGACAGAGAGTCGGCGATAAAACCGGTCAACGGAGATTTGGTGACCACGGCAAACTTCGCCGTAGTGGTCAAGCCGGTACCAGCTAAGGGCGCGCTGGTGAAGATCAGCGGGTTGGCTGGCGAGAGGGGCTCAACTCCTGGCGGGGCGAAATCATAGAGCAGGCTCGTCCCGAGGCCAATACCGCCAAGGAAAGCCCGCAAGCGAGACTCTTCCAGCTCATGCCAGGAAGACTTTTGACCGGTCAGGTCGATGTGGAGCAGTCGGCCGTGAAAGCCGTACATGGCTTAGCCTCCGGCATCCGCTGAAACAATAAAAATACTGTCGCCAGGATTGACCTTGATCCGTGAGTCTCGAACAAACTCTCTGCCGTTGATGTTGCAAGCGTTACCGCTCGTGAGGCTTCTTCTGTCCGGGGCGATCACAGGTCCCACCAGCATGGGGAGCCTCTCGGCCAGAGCCGAAAGGACATCAGCCAGGGTCGCCTGTTGAGGTAGCGCGAGTGAGACCTTGGCGGTCTTGGCGAGAAGCCGGGCGACGCTGAAGAGCTCTACCACGCAAGCCGCAGAGGTGTCCTGCGCGGCATTTCCGCCCCGGCGCAGCTCCTCCCAGCATCTCAGGGCGTCTCGATATTCTTGTTCCGTGTTCATGTTCAGGAAGCTCAGACCATCCGGGTCAAGACGCTTGATCTCGTCTTCAGAGACTTCGCGAGTGCGAACTTTTTTGTAGAGATAAATAGGCCGAAGCTCGCTCCGTTCGAGTTGCTCTGCCAAAAACGGTACCACGCTTCGACGATAGACCGCGTGCAAAGGCTGAAAACGGCCCTGGCAGTAGGGCACGACTACATCGTAGTCCGAGATCTGCGACAAGAGATAGGTGATTAGCGAAAGATTGAGAAACGGGACATCGCACGAGGTGACAAAGGCAATTTCCGCCTTGGCGGCCCTGAGTCCATAGTAGATGCCGGCGACCGGCCCCTGATAGGCCACCTCATCGCGCACCAGCGTAACCGGTAGTGCCGGCAACTCCTGTTCGGGCGCAGCCACGACCACAATGTCGTGAAACAGACGTTTGAGCACGCCCGCGATATGGACGACCAGTGGTTCGCCGCCAAAGAGGAGCAGGGCTTTGGGCCGGCCCATTCGTGAGCTTTTCCCGCCAGCCAGGATGACAGCGGAAACATCGTCTCTCGCCTGTTCACTCTTCACTTGGGCGCCCCGTGTTTCTGAGAGGTTTTCCTTTGGACTTTTACACCCGGCGCAAGGGCGCAGGGACAGAAGCCGCTTTCTCTTCCCTTGTTCGACTGTTCGTGGAGCTGAACTAGATGTGATTGTGCAAAATATAGATCTCTAAGGTCGACATAGTCAACAGGCCAGGCTCACCAGATCGTTCTCACCACCTCGTAATTTTGCTGCAAGAACGTCTTGGCCTTTTCCTGAACCTCTTGCCTGCTCGCGCCCGTGAAGCGGTGCGGAATTCCCGATTGGCCGAGCATCAGGCAGGTTTCGCTCAGCGTGCGATCGGCCACGAAGGAAAGGTAAGCCGCCCAGGCCTCTCCTTCCTGGACCGTCTTGATCTCGATGCGGGCAACTCCCTTTAAAGAAGGGAGCTGGATGTCGAACTTCATGGTTGATTATGGTCTGACGGAGGTGAATCTACACAATAGCGCCGAACAGCGCAATAATTTCTCGATGTGCGTTAGCCGCCGGCGCCAGTGGAATAAGCTCTCTCGACGGACCGACGACCGATGACCGACGACCGCCGTCATCTGTCTGCGGTCCGCGGTCGACCGATAGTTTCGTCCCATGAGCCGTACCGTTTGTGATCGGACGTCCGCAGCCTCGCTCGCGCTCCCCTCGGAGCTTTCTACTCAGGTCCTCAAACCATTGACAACGCGCCGGCGCTCCGGCTATCGTACCGACTGACCGGTCGGTCGGCACAAGACCGCTTCTCGGTCGATCGATTCTCCCGAGGCTTGGTTGACGTGGATTGGCAACGAACGGAAACGCGAGACAAAAACCTGACGCGAGAGCGGATCATTGAATCGGCAATGCGGGCCTTTGCCGAGCAGGGCTACCACGACACAAGCATGGACGATATCGTACGGCGGTCCGGCTTTTCGAAGGGAGCTATCTATTTCCACTTTCCCGGAAAAGAGGCGCTTTTTTATGCTCTCGTGAGCCGTCTTGCCGACGCTCTCGAAGCCGCTGCCAGGTCGTCGATCGAGCAAGAGCGCGGCGCCGTGGCTCGCGTGGATGCGGCGCTCCAGACCCTTTTGGGAATGATCTCGCGCCACCCGCGCCTGGCCAGAGTCGTCCTGGCGAGCGGCGGCGGTCTCGGTCCTTCCCTGGATCCCCACCTGATGAAGCTGCACGAACGTTTTGCTCGCTTCATCAAAGAGTACCTGGATAAAGCGGTCCAAGACGGCTCCCTTGCGGCCATCGACACCGAGGTCGTTGCGTATGCCTGGCTCGGCGCCATCAAAGAGATCGTGATCCGCTGGTTGCGCGCGCGGAATCGGGATCCGCTGGAAAGGGTGATCTGCGCGCTTCGGGTCTTGCTCTTGCGCTCTATCGGGATTGAGGTTTCCGGGGCCGGCAAAGCCGGCAAAGAGTAGTAGAAGTGCATGGACGCCAATTCTTTCGCACTTGACCTGCAACGAGCGCTTCACCTTGTGGCCGAAGGAATCCGGAGCGCGGGAAACTCCGAACGGCTCGTGCTGATCTCCCTGGTTCAACCCATCACGGCCGGCGTAGATCCCGCGCAGATTTTCGCCCGCGCGGGCCGCTTCAGCCAAGCGCGCAGTTTCTTCTCGCGCCCGGTTGAGGATCGCTGGATCGTCAACGCGGGGGAGACCTCCGCGATAAGCGTAAGCGGCGCGCGCCGTTTTCACGATGCGGTTCTGGCCCATCGGGCGATGGTCCGCTCCGCGTTCGCCGGCGCCGGAAGCTCCGGCGGGCCCGGGCCGCTTTTTTTTGCTTGCTTCGGGTTTAGCTCGGAGGTTTCTCAAGATGGTCCATGGAAGGAAATCCCGAATGGCCTGCTCATCCTGCCGAGATGGACCTTTGTGAAAAAGCAGGGCTCGTGCTGGGCGCGCGTAAATCTACTCGTGAGTCGGAAGACCTGTGTCGATGAGGCGCAGGATCAACTGCGGAAAGAGGCTGATGAGCTTATTTCCCCGGCGGAGCCATTCTGTAATCCTCCCGTTACGTTGGCTAAGGACGAGCTCTCCTGCGAGCGCTGGCGGCGCTCGGTCGGGGAGGTTCTTGCGGAAATTCAGCGGGGAAAGGTCGCCAAGGTTACACTGGCGCGCACGTTACGGCTTCGGGCCGCGGCAGCGATCGGCCCCGAACCCGTTCTTGAGCGCCTTCTCGCTGCGTATCCGAGCTGTATCGTTTTTGCCGTGGCCCGGCCGGGAATGTGCTTTCTCGGCGCCACGCCCGAAGATCTGGTGAGTCTTGAGCAAGGCCGCGCTCGTTCCACGTGCATGGCTGGTTCGGCGTGGCGCGTCACGGCAAACGGCATCGAGCCAGGCGCGGAGCGAAGCCTGGTATGGGGAGAGAAGGAACTCAGGGAGCATGCGGTAACGGCTGATTGGGTTGGGGAGCGGATGGGGAGATTTTGCCACGAGCTTGACCGCGATAGCGCTCCCCAGGCGGTGAGGCTCGGCCAACTTTACCACCTTGCCACCCGCTTCAACGGTGTCGCGCAAAGCGGGACGCATGTGCTTGATCTCGTCGCTGCCTTGCATCCCACGCCGGCCGTGGGCGGCACCCCTTTGGAGCCGGCGCTGGAAATGATTCGCCGGCTGGAGCGGCACGACCGCGGCTGGTACGGCGGTCCCGTGGGGTGGCTCGATGGGCAAGGGGGCGGACAGTTTGGCGTCGCCATCCGTTCGGCCTTGCTTCGCGGGGACGAAGCGTTGCTTTACGCCGGGGCGGGGCTGGTAGAGGGTTCGGATGCAGAAATGGAATACGAGGAGACGGAGATGAAATTCGTGCCTCTGCTCTCTGCCTTGGGTGTTGCGTAGTGGCCCAGCAGTCGCAGCGGAACTACGCTATCGCCGGCAGTTTGGTCGACGAACTCTTTCGCCTCGGTCTGCGCCACGCATGCTTGAGCCCGGGCTCGCGCTCGACTCCGCTGGTTCTCAGCCTTGCGCGGCACGAAGGCATCAAGACCTGGGTTCATCTGGATGAAAGGTCGGCCGCTTTTTTTGCTCTCGGGCTGGCCCGCGCGCTCAGCCGGCCGGTCGCTATCGCATGCACGTCGGGCACCGCGGCGGCGAATTTTTTCCCCGCCGTTGTCGAAGCCTATCATGCCCGGGTCCCGCTTCTCGTGCTCACGGCCGACCGGCCCGCGGAGGTGTGGGGATGGGGCGCCAACCAGACCATTGATCAGACGCGCATCTACGGGAGCCACGCGAAGTGGTCCGTGAATCTTTTGCCCCCGGACGATCTTGGGGATCTCTTGCGCTACGTGCGCGCGACCAGTTGCCGGGCGCTGGCTACCGCCGTCCAAGATCCGGCGGGCCCAGTGCACATAAATATACCTTTTAGAGAGCCGCTCGTGCCGGAGGAAGCAGCGGGCGGATCGGAGCCCGCCACTTCATCGGAGGACGGCGAGGCCCTGATAGGCCGCCCTGCCCGAAAAGCATATCTTGAGGCCGTGCAGGGGACGAAGCGGCTGGGCGGGGAAGAGCTTCGGTCTGTGGCCGGAAGCCTTCGAGGAATGAGGCGCGGGCTCATCGTTTGTGGCGCGCAGGAGGACCCGAGATTTCCCGCCGCAGTCTCTGACCTTGCCGCCCGGCTGGGTTACCCTGTGCTGGCAGATCCGCTTTCTCAAGTGCGCTGCGGGGCTCATGAGCGCGGTCTGGTCATAGATTGCTATGACGCGTTTTTGCGCAGCGACGCGCTTTGCCGGGCGCTGGCGCCGGAGGTAATTCTCCGCTTCGGCCAGGTCCCTACTTCGCAGGCGGCGCTGAATTTTTTTCGCCAACACGCGCGCGCGCGACAGATTCTCATTGACGACGGCGGATGGCCGGACCCGATCCACGTGGCGTCCGAGATCCTTTGTGCCGACGCCCGCTCGGTCGCGGAAGACCTGGCCGGTGTTGCCGAGCCGGAGCCTGATCCGCAGTGGGCGAATCGCTGGAGGACGACGTCGGAATTGGCGCGCGAGGCAATCACGGCTGAGCTTGAGAACATGGGAGAGTTTTTCGAAGGCAAGATCTTTCGCGAGCTGGCTTTTTTGCTGCCCGAGGAGGCCGCGCTCTTTGCCGGGAACAGCATGCCGGTGAGAGACATGGACGGCTTTTTTCCCTCGATTGCAAAGCAAATCCGCTTTGCCGGCAACCGCGGGGCCAGCGGGATCGATGGCGTTCTTTCCACCGCCCTCGGCTTCGGCGCTGCGCTTGCAGTGCCTTTGGTCCTGGTCGTGGGAGATATCTCTTTCTATCACGATATGAACGGGCTTTTCGCGGCCAGGAAACACGGACCGGCGGCGACCATCATTCTTGTCAACAACGACGGCGGAGGGATCTTTTCCTTTTTGCCGCAGAGGCGGTATCCGGAATACTTCGAAACCTATTTCGGCACCCCGCACGGTCTTG
>JACPFH010000215.1 GCA_016183075.1 Deltaproteobacteria bacterium
CGCTGAACAGAAGAGGTTCTCCGGCGTCGGCGCAGGATTCTTTCAGCGCAATGTCCTTGGGCAGCTCGATGTGCACGGGCCCCGGCCTCCCGCTCAGCGCTCGAACGAGGGCCGAGCGCATGATTCGAGGCGCGCTGTCCGCCGATGTGATTCTTACGGCCCATTTCGTAATCGGCCTTAACAGCGCGAGCTGGTCGATCTCGTGCCATGAGTCCCGTCCTCGCTTGTGCTGCTCGCGCACGCCCGTTAGAGCAATCACTGGCGAAGAGTCGCGGTAAGCCGAAGCGAGCCCGATGACGAGGTTGCACACCCCGGGACCCATGTGAGCAAGAACCGCGCCAGGGTTTCCCGTTACGCGCGCGTAGCCGTCGGCCATCGAGGCCCCTACCTGCTCGTGGCGCACCGGCATGTAGTCGATGCCGGGCGTTCGATCAATGGCGTCAATCAGAGCCAGCACGGAATCGCCGCTGATCCCAAACACGCGCCTTACCCCCGCATCGGCGAGCACCTGCGCTACTAATTCTGCTGCCGTCCGCATCTCATCCTCCGGCGTTGTTTTTTGCTTTGCGGAGCCTTCTCACGATAAGCGCCGAATCAACGGGATCCTGGCTGCTTATTTCGTCTGCGTGTACTTGCGGTGATCGTTAATGCTCTTTTCCACGGTGCGGGCTTATTTGCCTTTGGCGGCGCGGTAGTAGTCCACATCGTAATAGACGGCGAGACCTGTGCCCATTGGAGGCGTAAGGCCAAACTGGGTTCTCAAGCTGAGCACGCTCTCAAGCCCAGGCAAATTGAGCGAGCCGGTTGCTGACAGCTCCTCCACACTCGCGCCAGCGGCCTTGGGACTGAGTTTCAGGTCGGTGGCGACAAGCTTAATGGCCGCTTCACGATTGGCCGGATCCTTAGCCCAGCGTATGCCGCCGAGCCAAGCATGCAGGAAGCCTATCAGAACGTCGCGATGGCTTTTAGCCCAGGCGCGGTTCACAGCAAATACCCCTCCCGGATAGTTGGGGAGCACGCCGAGATGGTCACCCATCCGCACCATCCCGGCCGCCGCGGCCTTGGCGTCAAACGGTGGGGTGAGGATTCCCGCGAAGGTTTCGCCGCGTGTCATTGATTCAAGCCTTCTGCCGGTGGCTCCCACGGCAACCAGCTCGTAGTCCCCGCGCTTGAGATCCAAACCGTGGGCCAGCAGGATGCGGCGCAACACCAAGGCGAAAGCCGTGTCCACTGCGTCAACAGCAAGTTTCTTACCGCGCAGATCATTCCAATTGCGAATCTCGGGCCGCACAAAGACAGGCAATTCTATCTTATCGGTGGTCTGAGCGACTGCTGCGATCTCGGCGCCCTCACGACCCGACCAGGCCAAAACGTTGTCAAAAGCCGTAGAAGCGATATCGAAGGTGCCCTTGCTGATGCCGCGCATCTGCTGCGTCGAGTCAGGTGTCGGTATCATTGCAACCTCGATTCCCTGCGCCGCAAACAGCCCGCGTGAGCGCGCGCCCACGGTGGCGGCATCGACCCTGAAGACGTTTAGCTTTACCTGCTGTAGTTCCTTTTGCTGAGCGCTAGCGCTTGCGGCCAAGAGGGGCGAGAGGAGCGTTACAACTACAAGCCTTGAAATCCTCATTTTCATTGTTTTCTCCTCCTTGTTCTTTTGTTAGGCATCAGCCAAGCAAGCGAATGCTAGTTGACCTGTTCCCTTGCGTCAAGGGATCAAAACTTCGGATCCAAAACTCTCATTCCATGAGCGATCCACCTCCTTGACGCACCGGGCGGCAAAAGTTATTCTCCGAGGCTACCAAAGGTAGGCGGGTGGGGGATCAACGAAGGGCTTTGCGACGGCGAGTCTAACGATGAATCTGGAGATCGTTGCGCGGCAGAAGAAGGCGATGGCCGCAGCGGGGTTGGATGCGATCGTCTCTATCTCTCCCGAGAACGTGGCCTATACCTCGGGCATGGTGGTTCCGTCACAGCCACTTATGCGCTGGAGGCATGCCATCTGTGTGGTCAGCGCGGACGGCCGGGCCGCCATGGTCGTCGTCGACATGGAGGAGACCACAGTGCGGGGATCCGGCGTTGCCGAAGATCTTCGCGTCTACCGCGAGTTCGTCGAAGATCCCATAGAGAAGCTCTGCGACCTGCTTGTAGACTTTAAATTGGCGCAGGCAAAGATCGGGATCGAGATGGAGTATCTTCCCGCAAGAGATCACGGGACGCTCAAGAGGCGGCTTCCGGGCGTTACCCTGGCGCCGGCGGACGGGATCTTTAACGATCTGCGCATGATCAAAACTCGCGAAGAGTTAAGCTTGCTCCGCAGTCTTAGCAGGACTACGGATAAGGCGATCGGCGATGCTTTGAAGAACGCCAGTCGGGGCATGACGGAGATGGACCTCGCGGGCCTGCTCCTCAAAGGGATCTTCGCCGGCGGCGCGGACAATTTTAAGCTCATGATCATCGCCACGGGAGAGCGAAGCCAGTATCCCAACGTGGGGCCGACAGAGCGCGTTCTCCGACAAGGGGATATCATCCGGATGGAGATTTTCGGCGTGAAGCGAGGCTATCATACGGGAGTTTGCCGCACGGCGGTTGTTGATGAGCCGACTGGGGAGCAGGCCAAGATCTGGGCGAAGCTGATCGAGTGCAAATATTCGGTCATGGATATGATCAAGCCCGGAGCCAACGCCAAGGACGTCTACCAGAGGTTTCTCAAGAAGTTCGCCGCGCTGGGCTTCGAGCCCATAAGCTTTGTGGGTCACGGCATCGGTCTGTTCCTCCACGAGGAGCCCTACCTGGGCCGCTATGGCGAAAAGACGCTGGAAGAAGGGATGGTTCTGGCTATCGAGCCGCTGGTCTTTATCCCCGGCAGGTTCGGAATGCAAAACAAGGACATGATTGCAGTGACCAACTCCGGGTGCGAGCTTCTCTCGGACCACACGCCGACCGACGATCTCATTCGTGTTTCCTAGTCGACCATGAAGATTAGAAAAATCGAAACCATACCGATTCGTTTGCCGACGCGCAGGGTCCATCAGTGGGCGAGCCTTACAACGTCGATCGGGGTATATGTCATCATCAAGCTGGAGACGGAAGAGGGGGTGGTGGGTTGGGGCGAGGCGCCGGTTTTGAAGGACTGGGGCGGTGATCACGGGAAGGCATGGACAAGGCGGTCAAAGGCTATCCTTACTCCAAGGCCGCCATCGATATGGCCTTGTACGACGTCGTCGGCAAAGCTCTTGGGATTCCCGTTCACCAACTGCTCGGCGGGTGCTATCGGGATCGCGTGCCCATCGCGCACAGTATCGGACTCATGGAAATTGAGAAGGCCGTCGAAGAGGCGCTGCGGGTGAAGGAAGAAGGAATCAAGGCGATCAAGCTTAAGGGAGGCCAGGATCCAAAACGGGATATCGATTTGGTCAGGCAGATTCGCGCGGCAGTGGCGCCGGGGGTCCAGCTCGCCGTGGATGCCAATCAGGGACCGATGAGAGCGCGTGGACTGTCCAAGACGTGCTGGAGATCGCGCAAAAGAGGGCCGCCGAGATCATTTCACTTTACACCACAAAGCCTGGCGGTCTCTTCAAGGCGCAAAAGGTTGCCGCCGTGGCCGAGGCGGCCGGGCTTGAGTGCAACGTCAACGGTTCCGTGGAGACCGGCGTCGGCAATGCCGCTAATCTCCATCTCGCAGCCGCTCTCAGTGTCGCGACTTTGCCATGCGTCATTCCGGTTTCGACGCCCGCCGGAAGAGGAAAAGGGGGAATCGCCGGGATCTACTATCAGGACGACATTATCACCGAGCCTTTCCGTTACGATTCGGGTGACGTTTTAGTCCCGGCAGAACCGGGACTGGGCATCGAGTTGGACGAACAGAAAATCAAGCGCTACCGCGCCGGCTAGTAGCAAAACGCTGGAGCGCTGGTAAATCGTCAATAGTCAGTCGTCAATGGTCCCGGAGACTTCGTGAATCGTCAATCGTTATTCGTCAATGGGCCGCCTCCTTCCGCCCGTTTGACGGTTGACGTTTGACGGTTAACGTGTTTCTCCATTGACCAATAACCATTGACCAATTTCTGCGGCTTTGCGCTCATGGCCATTCGCAGGATAGCGGTTTTGGGGGCGGGTAACGGCGGATGCGCCGCCGCAGCGGACCTGACCATGCGAGGCTATGAGGTCCGGCTGTATACGCGCTCCCATAAAACGCTTGAGCCCATCTCTGAGAGGGGCGGCATCGAGATCATAGAAGGAGGAAGGCAGGAGTTTGCCGCGCCTTCACTGTTAACTACGAAGATCGCTGAGGCGGTTGACGGTGCCGATCTGATTGTCATCGCCGCCCCTTCGGTTGCCCATGAATCCTTTGGCGGAGAGCTTGCGGGGCTGTTGAACGACGACCAAATCCTGATGCTCAATCCCGGGCATACCGGGGGCTCGTTACATATGGCCAATGTTTTGCGAAAGAGCGGTTTAAAGGCGAGGCTCAGGTTGTGTGAGACGGTCACCTTGACGTACATCTGCCGGCTCATCGGACCCGCGCGGGTCGAAGTATACCGGCGCACGGCTCATCTGCGCTGCGCGGCGTTTCCCGCCGGCGCGACCGAAGAGCTCGTCGGCGAGATCGTCAAGGTTTACCCCAATGTCGTTGCGGCGAAAAATGTTATGGAAACCGGCCTGGCCAATATCAACGCCGTCATGCACCCCGCGGGGATGGTTGGAAACGCGGGATGGATCGAAAAGACTTCGGGGGCTTTTTATTTTTACCGAGAGGGAATCTCACCCGCTGTCGCCAACGTGATCGCCGCTGTGGATCGGGAGCGGCTTCAGATCGTGAAGCGGCTTGGTCTTCCGCCACTCAGCTTCGTTGAGATCTTCTTCGAGGCCGGTCTCACGTCCGAGGCCGCGCGCGCCTCGGGCTCGGTGTTTCGGGCGACTCAGGAGAGCGCGCCCAACCGGACGATCAAATCCCCCGCCAAGCTCGACCATCGCTACCTGAACGAAGACGTGGGCTATGGACTGGTGCCGATGGCGGAGATCGGAAAGCTGTGTGGGGTCCAGACTCCGGTGGTCGACGCGCTGATTACGCTGGCTTCTGAAATGAACGGAGTTCCCTATCGCGAGCAGGGTCTGACCTTGGCGAAGATGGGCTTATCCGGCATTAAGTTCGAGGAGTTCATGGAAATTGTTCAGGCAGGATTTTAAGGAGAGGGACGCGCGATGCGCTTAGGTCTTTGCTTCGACGGCTTTTACTCCATCCAAGAGATGGCGGAGCTTGCCAGGCTCGCCGATCAGGCCGGCATGGAGTCCATCTGGATGTCCGATCATCTATGCTTTCGCGATTGTTTGACTTCTTCTATGGCCTTTCTCGGCGCGACGAAAAGAATATCGGTCGTCCCGGCGCCTCTGAGTCCCTACTCCAGGCATCCCATCATCTCGGCGATGGCGATCGCTACCCTGGAGGAGTTCGCTCCCGGACGCGTTATGGCGACGGCAGGAACTGGAAACGCCGCGGCTCTGGAAGAGGCGGGCATGAAAGTAACGCGGCCGCTCAAGACCATGCGCGAGTATGTGCACATCCTGCGCGCTTTTTTGAGCGGTGAGACGGTCAACTTTCACGGCGAGGTTTTCACCGTCAACGGCGCCAAGATGGGATTTCATCCAGCGTCGCCGATCCGGATTTATATGACGGCGGTGAAGCCCAAGATGCTCAGGCTTTCCGGCGAGATCGGCGACGGGGTTCTCTTTTCGGCGGGCTGCGCCCCCAAGTATATCGCCCGTTGCGTCGAAGAGGTCAGCAAGGGAGCCGCTCGGGGAGGGAAGGCTCGTCGTGAAACCGATGTGGCCGCTTTCATCACGACCGCGGTATCCCATGATCCCAAGGAGGCGATCGAGGCGAGCAAAACGTTTCTCGCTTACGTATTTCGCAACAAGCACCATGCAGAAAATATCCGTATGGGCGGGGGCAAGGTCGATCAGGAAAGCCTTGCGGCGGCAATCACGAAAAGGGATTGGGAAGGAGCGAAGAAGCTCATCAGCGATGAAGTCGTCTTTGCCCATTCCATTACGGGAACTCCCCGGGAGTGTCGAATGCGCCTCGATGAGTTCGCCCACCACGGCTTGGACCTTCCGATTCTCCTGCCGATGGGAACCCAGGAGGCGAGAAGGCGCGTAGTGGACCTAGTACGCGAGCTGTGAGAGGTAGGGGACTGGCTCGCTTGCGTGCCTGTCCCCTTAACTGAGAGGGCGCGGCGTTTCGTCCCCGGCTTTCTTGACACAGGCCCCCTGCCCGTATACGTTCACAAACGTACAGCGGTGAATTTCTTATGGAGGTGCATCGTATGAAGTCAGCAGAAATACGGAACCTTTTCTTGGTCCTGCTCGTAATTCTGGGATGGACCTTG
>JACPFH010000202.1 GCA_016183075.1 Deltaproteobacteria bacterium
AAGAAAAGGCCAAGGCGAATATTCCGAGCGCGGCCGATACCGGAAGCGTATCAGCGACGATATCCCTCACGTCACGATCGAGGTACTTGTACGAAGGCCCCAGGTCCCCGCGGGCGATTCCGGTTACAAACCGTGCGTATTGGCTCCACCAGGGCTCATCGAGATGATATTTGGCGGCGATATTGGCCAGCACCTCCGGCGGCAGGCGTCGCTCGCGATCAAATGGCCCGCCCGGAGTTATGCGCAGAAGGACGAAGGTCAAGGTGGCAACCACCCACAGGACCACGAGGGCGTGAAGGAGCCGTCTGACCAAAAATCGAACCATGATGTGGTTAATGGTCAATGGTTAACAGTGATTCTGCTGAAAAACCCCCGTTCACCCTTCGACAATGCTCAGGGCGAACGGGAATTAGATTGGTAACGTTGACGATTTCCCGTTCTGCTGAGGCTCTCGAAGCATGAGCCCGTCGAAGCATGAAAAGCTGGTTTTTCAGCAGAATCGTTAATAGTCAATAGTCGCCTCCCCACCCATTGACTATTAACCGATACCTATTGACCGTTCCTCGGTCGCACGTTGCGTAAAACCATCCGGCTCATGGAGTTGTACTCCAGCCCGGTAAACCGGGGGCGTAACAGCGTGCTCTCTGCGGTCGTGAAAAGCGGAATGATCGGCAGATCGGTCTCGCACAGGATTCTCTGCGCCTCGTTGTAAAGCCGGATTCGCTTTTGCGTGTTCCACTCCCTGGCTGCCAGATCAACCAGCTCGTCGTAGCGTGGGTTTTTCCATCGGGTATTGTTGTTCCCGCTCGCGGAGGTGAAAAGTCTCACGAAATTGTCGGGATCCGGAAAATCCGCGCCCCAGCCAAGCCGGAAGATGTGGGGAGGGTCGGATTGCAGCTTGCGCAGATAGACCTTCCACTCCTGATTGTCCAGGCGCACCAGCACCCCCAGGTTTTGCTTCCACATCCCCTGGATGGCTTCCGCCACGATCTTGTGATCTTCATCGGTGTTGTATCCCAGAGTCACCTGGGGAAAGCCTTTGCCGTCCGGGTATCCGGCCGCGCTCAAGAGTTTCCGGGCTTCGGCGGGGTTGTAGCTGAGGCCGGTCTCCGGATTGTGGGCGAGCATCCCCGGTGGTATCCAGGAGGTCGCCGGCTCTTCGCCGCCGTGAAGGATCCTGGGGAAGACGCGCCGGTCGATCGCAAGCGCAAAGGCTTTGCGCACGCGCGCGTCGTCGAAGGGCTTTCGGTCCGTGACGAAGCCGTAGTAGTAGCCTCTTAACTGCGGCACCCGGCGGAAGCCTTCAAGCTTGGCGAGGCGCGGCTTTTCAAAGATCGGGATGCTGTGGTTGTCGAGAAAGTCCAGTTTGCCCTGCTCGTAGAGGGCCAGGGCGGTTGTTTTCTCGTTGATCATGTACATGTCGACCCGCTCGATGGCCGGTTTTCCGAGAAAGAAACGGGAATTCGCGCGCAGTTCAATTGCATCCTCGTGCTTCCACGATGCGAGCAGGAAGGGACCGTTGGTCACGATATTTTGCGGCTCGGTCCACCTGGCGCCGTAGCGCTCGACGATGTCTTGTCGCTGGGGATAGGTGACCTCGAAAGTCGTGATGGAGAGGAAATAGGAAGCCGGGTGTCTGAGCCGCACCTCCAGCGTGAGGTCATCCTTTGCCGTCACACCGACCAGGCGGTGATCGTCGATCTTGCGCCGGTGAAAGGCTTCCGCATTGACGATATCGAACAGGATATACGCGTACTCGGAGGCGGTCTTGGAATGGACCAGCCGTTTCCACGAGTACTCGAAGTCCTGAGCGCGGACTTTTTTACCGTCGCTCCAAGTAACGTCGTCGCGCAGGTGAAAGACGATCGTCTTCCCGCCCTCCCGAATATCCCATGACCGGGCGATGACGGGAGCGGGCTTGAGGTCCTGGTTGAACTCGGTGAGCCCGACCATGAGATTGCCGATGACGTTACAGGAAACATGGTCTGTCGCCACGGACCAGTCCAGACTCGGCGGCTCGGTGCCGAGATTGACTCGGATGACTTTTTCGCTGCCGATGTCGGAGGAGGGCCGGCACGAAAAGAGCAGGAGCAAAATCAAAACGGCGAGAGCACGCCGGCCGGCGGTTCTACGTGTGTACGACAAATGAGAAAGGCGCTTGCTTCCGAACGGATTTTCTGGCTATTAGTACCCCAATCGGCCGCGCGCTTCAACAGGGTGTTGAAAAACCCTGTTGTCAGGCCGAACGGAGGAAGGATGGATCCCAGGGAGATTCTCAAGAACCACGTCGTCGTCGAAGGGCATCGTGATGTCTACGAGCAGCTCTATCGCCGCTCGATTGGCGAACCCAACCCGCTCCGAGACGCGATAGCCCCGCGTTTGATCCGGGACGGCATCAATGTCTGTGTCTACGCGATCAGCGGCGATTCCTACTCGCACTCGCAGAACACGGGGAGGTATCTCGATACCGCGCTCGAGAATATCGACATGTTTCTGGAGGAGGCCCCGAAATCCGAGGGGATGATCTCGCTCGTCAAGACGCGCGCGGATCTGCCGGATCGGGTCCTCGCGTTCCTGCTTCACTTCGAAGGGGGAATGCCGCTTCAGGGAAGCATTCACCAGCTCCGCAACTTCTACCGTCTCGGTCTGCGGTCGATGCAGCTCACCTGGAACTTTCGCAATGAACTGGGCGACGGGGTTTGGGAGACCCGCACCAAGGGCGGGCTGACGCGCTTTGGCGTCGACGTGATCCGGGAGATGAACCGCCTGGGAATGGTTGTTGATCTCGCCCACCTGAACCGCGAGGGATTTTTTCAGGCTCTGGAGGTGGCTCAGGCTCCGTTGATCGTAAGCCACGCGAACGCGTGCGGTATGTTGGACAACCCGCGCAACCTCGCGGATGATCAAATCAAGGCGATTGCGGAGCAGGGCGGCCTGGTGGGGATCCTGGCGTTGCCGGCTCGCGTGACCAGGCAGAGCGCCACGCTTGACGATCTTCTCAACCATCTCGATTATATGGTGAAGCTGGTCGGCGTAGAGCATATCGCGCTTGGGCTCGATTTTGTAAAATACGACGGGCCGCGCACCCTCAAAGACCAGCACCATCCGCTTCACTCGCCCGAGCTGATCAGAGATTTTGAGGAAGTCGAGGATCTTGCCAATCTCATTGAGGGACTGATCCGGCGCGGCTACAAAGAGCAGGAGATCGCCCGGATTCTCGGCGGCAACTATCTGCGGGTGCTGAAAACGATTCTGCCCGAGCGCTCGGTCATTTGAAATCTTTCGTTGTTATTGGAGGGGAGGAACGCTTATGCGCAAGTTTCGTGTGGTGTTTTTCTTTTTCCTTGCGGTCTCGCTTTATCCGGCCGTCTGCCAGGCGAGCAGGATCATCGTCGGCCTTTCCTCGGTGAACATCGCGTTCTTGCCAATTTATGT
>JACPFH010000203.1:0-5883 GCA_016183075.1 Deltaproteobacteria bacterium
TCGGTTATGAATTCACGAAATCGGTTGGCGATCTGGTATTCCGTGATGGGTCGAAAGCCGGCGGGCGGGGCGAGATCGCTTCGCGGGGACCAGCGCCCTCCCCGCTTGACCATCCGATTTTGCTGCTCGTCAGAGAGATACCATGCCAGGTAAAGTTTTGCGGTATTGGGATGGGGGGCGCCTCTAAAGATCCCAACCGTTTGCGCCCAGATCGGAAAAGTGTCCTCGGGGATGACCACCTCGAGGCTTCCGCCACGATTTTTCTCGGCCATCGCCGTGGTCGTGGTGGCGTCGAAAGTAACCGCGAATTCTCCAGCGGCAATTTTTTGCGCCACGCCCACGTGACCCCTGACAAAGGAGGGCTTGTTATTCATCAACCCGTCCATGAAACCCCACCCGTACTTTTCGACGATGCCGTAATAAAGGTACAAGGTGATATCGTCGTCATGGGGATAAGTGCTGATGATCTTTCCCAGGAACCGTGAGTGGAGAAAGTCTTTGGCGTTTTTCGGGACGTCTCGCTGATCGACGAGCTTGGGATTGTAGGCGTAGATAAGGCCGGCGACGCCCATTCCGCCGCTGTACATTCCCTCATCGTCTTTGAAGCCAGAGGGGATTCTCGCGAACGCCTCGGGCTTGAACTGGACCAAGACCCCCTGTCTTTTCCAACGGACAAAATCTTGGATCGTCTGAAGCACCGCGATGTCGGATTCCATTTTTCCCGCTTTGATCTGCGAGTCGATCGACTTGGTGAGTGTGTTGCTGGAATCGTTGCGGATCACCAGCTTAATCCCAGGAAATCTCTCCTCAAATAACTTGGCGTCCGCAGCGAACGGTGCTGCTGCGGCGCCGCCGGACAGGTTGAGCTGGCCCTCTACTTTTAACGTTTTCTTCATAATGGCCCTCCCGGATTGACCGGCCCCAATTACTAGCATCTGCAAACCCTCTTTTATGCTCATGTTACAGGCCGCTTAGAGGCGGTCGAGGAAACGGAGCCACAAGGACAGCCGCAAGCGCCTAAAACCACAGGGGCCTAATCGAGACATTAAGCGCAGCGGTCAGAACTGCTCGAATTCCCGGGTCTTGGGCGATGCAGTTGTCGCCCCTGCTCCCGATCGCGCTTGTGCCCATGATTTTCCTGGTCGGGTTTATTCTGGTCGTGTTCTGGGTTAGCTTCCAAACCGGAATCATCGGCACGCAGTCATCAGAGTCTACCCTGGATAACTATCGCGCGGTCTTTGCCGATCCAAATGCCGCCAGCAAGCCTGTTTGAGTTCGCCTGTTTCTCCTCACCCGCGATTGAGGCCCGATCGATGTTTTATCGGTAGGCTTCACCCTTTACGGGCCCGATATAGGCCTCGAATTTTTTCCGCAACTCCTGAACTCTCGCATCAGAGGTTATGAACTCGCGGAACTTGTTGGCGATCTGGTATTCCGTGACGGGTCGAAAGCCCGCAGGCGGAGCTAAATCGTTTCGTGGGGACCAGCGCCCTCCTCGCTGGACCATCCGCTTCTGCTGCTCATCGGACAGATACCATGCCAGGTAAAGTTTCGCGGCATTGGGGTGCGGAGCGCCTTTGAAGATCCCAACCGTTTGCGCCCAGATCGGAAACGTGTCCTCGGGGATGACCACCTCCAGGCTTGCGCCGCGATTCTTCTCGGCCGTCGCCTGGGTTGTGGTGGCGTCGAAAGTCACGGCGAACTCTCCAGCGCCGATTTTTTGCGCGACTCCCAGATGGCCCATGACGAAGGAGGGGTTGTTCTTCATCAGCCCATCCATGAATTCCCAGCCGTATTTTTCGACAATGCCGTGATAGAGGTACAACGTGATATCGTCATCATGGGGATAGGTGCTGATGATCTTTCCCAGGAACACGGGCTTCAAAAAATCTTTTGCCGACCGGGGGACATCTCGCTTATCGACCAGCTTCGGATTGTATGCGTAGATGATCCCGCTGACCGCGATTCCGTTGTACATGCCGTCATCGTCTTTGAAGCCGGAGGGAACCCTTGCGAAGGCCTCCGGCTTGAACGGTACCAGCACTTGCTCTTTCTTCCAGCGCACAAAGTCCTGGATCGTTTGCAGGATCGCGATGTCAGCTTCCATTTTTCCTGCTTTGATCTGCGAATCGATCAGCCCGGTAAGCCGGTTGCTGAAATCCCCCCGAATAATAACCTTGATCCCGGGGAATTTTTCCTCGAAGAGCTTTGCGTCAGTAGCGTAAAGGGCCACAGGGCCACCGCCGTAAAGGTTAAGTTGGCCCTCCGCCTTGGCCGAGGAGTAGAGCTCGGACAAAGTCTGAGCGTCGGCGCGCGCGCCGAGCCTTAGCAGGAAGAGAACCGATAGGATAGCGATCAGTGTTTTCCTCATAGTGACCCCCCCGGGCTGGCGGACCCTGTCTGTTGGAGTTCGCAAACTTTATTCCCGACTGCGTGCGGCGAACAATAGGTGGGCCAGTTCATGTTGTCAAGAGTGTTCTTAACGTCTCCTCTTGTTGACACACTTTGATGCTCGTGCTACAGGCCGCTTAGAGGGGATCTCGGCTTTATTCTGATTTTTTGAAAGGAAGAGCGGGTGATTACGATAAGGAATCTTGAAAAGGTCTTTTCCTCGAATCGGGGCCCGGTTTGGGCGGTGAAGGGGCTTGATCTTGTGGTCGAGGAAGGACAGTTCGTCGTTTTGCTCGGACCCAGCGGTTGCGGGAAGACCACTACCCTGAGATGCGTTGCGGGCCTGGAGCGGCCGGATCGCGGCAGCATTGAGATCGCCGGCCGGTTCGTCGATTCGACGGAGGAGGGGGTCTATGTGCCTCCGGAGCGACGCAACATCGGAATGGTGTTTCAAAGTTACGCCGTGTGGCCTCACTTGTCGGTGTACGATAACGTCGTGCTCCCGTTGACCGAAGGGCGCCAGCGCGCCCCGAAGAATCAGGTCCGCGACCGCGCTCTGGAAGCGTTGACGCTGGTGCGCCTGCAGGATCTGGAGTCGCGCCCGGTCACCGATCTAAGCGGCGGGCAGCAGCAGCGCGTGGCTTTGGCCCGGGCCATCGTGACCCGACCCAAGGTGCTGCTGATGGATGAGCCATTGAGCAATCTGGACGCGCGCTTGCGCGACCAGATGCGCTTCGAGCTGAAGAAGATCACGAAGTCGGTCGGCGTCACGACTCTGTACGTGACTCATGATCAGTCGGAGGCGCTGAGCCTCGGGGACAGGATCTGCGTGATGAGCGACGGCAAGATCCTCCAGGACGCGCCGCCACAGGAAATCTACGCGAGCCCGGCCAACCGGTTCGTCGCCGAGTTCGTGGGCGAGATGAATTTCGTTCCCAGCAAGGTCGTCGGTCCCGGAGAAGCCGATTCGCCCTTTGGCCGGGTGCGGTGCTCGGTCCCGCCGACCTGCCAGAATGGCAGCGAGATCATCCTGGCCGTTCGTCCAGAACACCTGGGCCTTTCCCGTCAACCCCACCAGAGTTGTCCGAGCGTTCAAGGAAGAATCGTCCACGTCAACTACGTGGGGGACTCGACTTTCTTTGAGGTCGAGGTGAGCGGTGTTCCGCTGCGTATCAAGCAGCCCGGGGCGCCGGGTTTCAGCGTCGGTGAGCCCGCCACCGTCCTCTTGTCGCCGGACGCCTGGCACGTATATCACTAACGTTTTTCTTTTCAGCTTGATCGGCGAGGCGATTCGGTTCTTAAGAGCGCGTTTTTTTGCAATGGAGGTGCATGGCATGAGTACGCAAAGCGAGCGGGTGGCCCGGAAGCCCGCTGAGCATCTGCTCCAGGCCCGTTCTGTCGCCATCGTGGGGGCCTCTGCGAAGGGGCGCTGGCCCACTTTCATTTTTCAGAATCTTAGAAAGAGCGGCTACCAGGGAAAGGTCTATCTGGTCAATCCGAGCTACCAGGAGCTGTGGGAAGAGCCCTGCTATCCGAACCTGGCGGCCCTGCCCGAGCCGGCGGAGCATCTCCTGCTCCTCATTCCCACCAAAGCCGTCCTCAAGACTCTGGAGGAAGGAGCGAAGTTAGGGTCCAGAGCGGCGACCATCTACAGCGCGGGCTTTGGCGAGGGTGAGGACACGGAAGGCAAGGAGCGGGCGCGGGCCATGCAAGAGCTTTGCCGCAATACCGGCATAGTTTGCTGCGGGCCCAACTGCATGGGAACCAACTCGGTCGCCTTGGGTCTGTGGTGTTTCCCCACGCCGTTGCCGCTTTTGCGTCCCGGGCCGATCGGGCTTGTTTTTCAAAGCGGCGGCTCGCTGGGCAACTGGATGAAGGGAGCGGGGGAGCGCGGCATCGGCTTTAGCTATGCAGTCTCCAGCGGCAACGAGGTCGATCTCGACCTTGTCGATTATGTCTCGTTTCTCATCGATGATCCAGAGACGCGGATTATCGCGCTCATGATCGAGGGGATTCGCCGGCCCAAGGAATTCATGGCGGTTGCCGCGGAGGCCCTGGCGCTGAACAAGCCGATTCTCGTCGTGAAGATCGGCCGCTCCGAGCGGGCCAAGCGCCAGGCCATATCCCATACCGGCGCGCTCGCCGGGTCGGACGAGGTGTTCGACGCGGTGTGCCACCGCCTCGGCCTCATTCGCTGTCCGACGCTCGAAGGTCTCACCGAGACGATCCTGGCTTTCCTGCCGGGCAGGTTGCCCAAAGGCCAGCGCGCGGCGCTTGTGGTCAACTCGGGTGGCATGAAGGGACTCCTTTTGGACGATATCGAGGAGGTGGGGATCCGGCTGTCGCAGTTGACCGAAGCGACGCAGAAAGCCGTAAGGCCGCTGATTCCGGCGGAGCTTGCGGTGGAGAACCCTCTGGAATGCGGCGTTGCCGGCTTCGGGGATGAGAGGGGATTTCTGGAAATCGTTCGCCTGCACGCCGAGGATCCAAACGTCGATCTTTTGGGCATTCACGGAGAGCTGCCGCGAGGCGGGGAAAAAAGAGACCCGGCGCTCTTTGCCGCGCTCTTGGAAAAGACGGAGAAGCCGGTGATCGCTTTCGCCCGTGCCACCTACAGCCTTACCGATGAGAGCCGGGCATTTCAGGACAGCGCCCGAGTGCCCTTCCTGCAGGGCATCAAGCCGACGCTCGGAGCGCTGAAAGGGCTCGGGTACTATGCCGTTCGCAGGGAGAAAGGCATTGCATCTTTGCCGGCGCCGACGGGAAGAGCGGAAGATCTCGAAGGGGAGGCGTTCGAGAGTTTGCTGGTGCGTCACGGACTTACGCTGCCGCGGCAGGCGATCGCCTCCGATGCGGTGGAAGCGGGAGCGAGAGCCGGTGAGATGGGCTTTCCGGTTGCGCTGAAACTCCTTGCGGTCGAGGTCGTGCACAAAACCGAAGCCGGCGGGGTTGCGTTGGGGCTGCGAAGCCAGGAGGAAATGGAAGCGGAAGGAAAGCGGATGCTGTCGAGGGGCGCAAATGGCGGCCGCCTGCTGATTCAGGAGATGGTTCAAGGCACGGAGGTGCTTTTAGGGGCGCGCACCGACCCGCAGTTCGGCCCGCTCCTCATGGCGGGGCTTGGCGGCGTCTTTGTAGAGGTGTTGAAAGATATATCGATCCGCCTCTTACCGGTAGGGGAGGATGAGGCGCTCGAGATGCTGCGTGAGCTAAAGGGCTATCCGCTGTTGGAATCATACCGCGGGCAGCCGAAGCGGGACATCCCAGCTCTCGTTCGCGCCATGACGGGTCTGTCGAACCTGTTCGCCACTTATCGCTCTGTGCTTTCGGATCTCGAGGTGAACCCTCTGATCGTCCGCCCGGAGGGGGCAGGGGTGGCGGCAGTAGACGTGCGGATGATCCGAAGGGACTCGTAGTCCTCTTAGGCTTCTCTTCTACGCCTCCCGCTCCAGCGAGCACGATATGGAGAGAGCCGCTTAAGCTTGCCGTGCTTTG
>JACPFH010000203.1:5889-8077 GCA_016183075.1 Deltaproteobacteria bacterium
GCCGCTTAAGCTTGCCGCGCTTTGTGGTGTATTTCACGATTGAGATCCCTCTGCCGAGGATCTTCTTCACACCTTCCGCCGCCTCGCGGCGCTTAAAAAGCGTCCCTCCGCTCGGTTCGTTCATGGCGAACATACCGCTCGAAACATTGTAGTAAAGGATAAATCGTCGGCTGAACTCAGAGACCAACATATAGCGCACGGGATCGCGCGCGTCTCGAATGCGACGTTTTAGTTCCCTGATAACGGCTGGTGGCAAAGGCTCTTCATCTTTGACGGACTGTGGTTTACGCAACGCCGGCGATGTTTTGGATCTTTTCATCATTGATGCGACTGACGAGGCGGTCGAAAAAGTCTCAGCTACCAAAGAGTGTACAAATTTGCGGTGCCTAAATGCCCCCTCCATCCGAGATCGTCGCTTAAGCGCTAAATACGGAGGTCGTTTTTTTCGATAAATTTTTCGATCTAACTTTTTCTACAGCCTCAACTATTGAGTCAATTGGTCAGCATAGGACGCTTGCTGAAATCCAAATGACAGCGCTGATTCTCTTGCCTTTCCTGGCACTTGTCAACCTTTTATCGAAAGCCATCGAGACGATAAACATGGATCAGCATCATTACAGGCCGTCGAAAAAGTCGCAGGTGGTCATTCTGAGGAGCCAAGGCGACGAAGAATCTCCTGTGATTTACTTGAGATTCTTCGCTTCGCTCAGAATGACAGGAGGGGAAACGGGGACATTGTACTTTTTCGATCTTCGGTCGAATTTACAAGGGAGTTTTTTCACGTAACGCACGGCATGACCTCGGAGCGCTGTGTACCTGCCTGTGAGAACACGCAGACAGGTCTCCCCGCGGCCATAAAAGCCCACTGAAGTATGGACCGGGACTTCACAAGGCAAGCTCGCCCGTCGCTTGTTGGAGATCCACCGCTTGTCCTGAGTGGGCCCAAAGGGCGGTATCAAAGGGACGAAAATGCCAGGACGGTGCGATAGGCGCAGAAGCCTATGGGTGCGAACTGGACGCAGGTGCAACCGTCGTTTTTCCTTCTCCGTCATGGAACTGGCCGTGACCGGATACCCCTTTCCATTTGGGAAGTGGGCAACAACACAGAAGAGGCGTGCGGTCAAAAGCTCAAGCTGAAAAGGTTTCCGTAGCCGATATAAACGAAGACCCCGTGAGCCAGAACGTCTCGGCCGATGAGGCACTGGATATGTTGACCTTGAAGAGGCGCTTCCAATACGGTCGCTTCTACCAGGACGTTATTTGGGAACAGTAGCCTCACAAGGTACTCGTAACAGGGGACATTAGTGGAAGAGGGGGTGTTAATGTGGGTGACGCCAACCGGGTTGAGGCCAAGTTGGGCGGCCAAACCTCGACGAATGACGCTACCGGTCGCGCCCGTGTCAATCATTGCTACCGCCGCGATGGGCGCAGGGATCGGATTTCCGGCCTTTCGAAGAACCGACTCGACGGCTGCACCGACAGCGATGCGAAGTTCAACGATTCGGCCGACCGCTTGGAGATTGGGAACCTGGGACGTGAAAGAAGGCACGTCAGACGCCGAGGAGGTTGGAAGTAAAGTTTTGCGGTGCCTCTACCTTTACGATTTGCTTGACAAGGAAAGGGACGTTTCCAAACTGCTGGTAGCCCACGGCAATAGCGTCCATCTTGGAGTCGTAAATACCAACAACCTGACTGTTCTGTATGAGAACAAATTTGCCCTCGGCTGTCCCAAGCAACTGGTCGCGGTTCTTTTCGTAGGTCTTCAGCTCAGCGTCAAGGATCGGTGGCATAAAGGGTTTCTCCGGTCCGCTATCCTAGCTCACCCTACAACTTCCGAGGAGCGGCGTCAAATAAGGAGAAGTTTAAAAGGAATCTTTTCACGCAACCCGCAGCATGACCTTTGAGCGCTGTCTATTCGCCGCGGCCATGAAGGCAGGCTTGCCCGTAGCTTCTTGGAGATCCACCGCTTGTCCTGAGTAAGCCCAAAGGGTCGTACCGAAGGGGCGAGAAAGCCTCTGACCGCCCAGGAGCTTGACCGGTCATCTCGACAATCCCGGGCGTTCCGTCCCCTTCTTCACGACGTAACGCTTCACCCCGATCGTCCTCTCCTCCTTGCGGGCTTGAGCCAAATCATAGGCAAGCTGCATCCGCATGAGGTGATCCATCTTCGGCCCGAATGCCTTTTCGA
>JACPFH010000198.1 GCA_016183075.1 Deltaproteobacteria bacterium
GAGGAATTCAGCGAGAAAGAGGAGCGGAATCTGATCGTGATCAGGGCTACGATCCACGCCAACCGCGATTCCCACAAACCTATTCTGATCGGCAAGAAAGGAGCGATGCTCAAGGAAATCGGCAAGCGGGCGCGGCAAGAGCTGGAAGCGCTTCTTGGCTGCCGGGTTTTCCTCGAGCTTTTCGTCAAGGTCCACAGGGGATGGACCGAGGATCCGAACGCATTGGCGGACCTAGGCGTTTAGCGCATGATCCAGATGAGCAAACTCGACACCGGCCCTTCTCCCCGGCTTCCTGTTTTGGCGGTTGTCGGCCGGCCCAACGTGGGGAAGTCCACGTTCTTTAACCGCCTCGCCGGTAAAAGGATGGCGATCGTGGATAACCTGCCGGGGATAACCCGCGATCGGAACTATACGGAAGCGGAGTGGGACGGGAGGCGGTTCATCTTGATCGATACCGGCGGGTTCGAAGCCGAGGCCGAGAGCGGGCTTGAGCGAAAGATTCACGAGCAAAGCCAGCTAGCCATGCAAGAGGCCGATGTCATCCTCTTTCTCTTCGATGGCAAGGCAGGCCTCAATCCCCTGGACCGTGACACCGTCGCCATGCTCCGGCGAGTGAAGAAACCGGTTTTTTTCGCGGTCAACAAGATCGATAGCCCGCCGAAGCAGAGCCACCTCTACGAGTTTTACGCTTTAGGACTAAGCGAGGTCTTTGCGGTGTCGGCCGAGCATGGGCTGGGGATGGATGCGTTGATGGACCGGATCGTGGCCCTTTTCCCCGCGCCTGCTCACGAACCGCCGGCCGAAACCGGGGAGGTAGTGAGGCCGCTTTGCGTAGCCGTCGTCGGCCGGCCGAACGTGGGCAAATCGACACTGGTGAATCGCTTGCTGGGGTACGAGCGCGCCGTGGTGGACTCGGCCCCGGGAACGACCAGGGACGCTTTGGACACACCCTTTACCTTAGCCGGGGAGCCGTACGTTCTGGTGGATACCGCCGGGATCCGGCGCAAGGCAAAAATCGCGGATCGAATCGAGCGCTACAGCGTGATACGCTCTCTGGGCTCGGTGGATCGAGGCGTGATACGCTCTCTGGGCTCGGTGGATCGAGGCGATGTGGTCGTGCACCTGTTGGATGGCCCCGAAGGGGTTACCGACCAGGATGCCCAGATTCTCGCTTACGCAGCGGAGCGAGGTAAGGGGTTGGTGCTGGCAGTAAACAAATGGGATGTGGTTGCCCTCGAGCACAAGAACCCGAAGGCGTATCGCGAACGGGTTTTTCATAAACTTGCGTTTGTCGATTTTGCGCCGCTCGTTTTTATTTCGGCGCTGTCCGGACAGGGCGTTGAGGATCTCACCAGGGCGATCGAAAGGGTGGCGCGGTCTTACCAGCGCCGGATCGCGACGGCGCCGCTCAACCAAGCCCTGCGCGAAGTTGTCCGGAGTCATACTCCACCCCTTTTTCAAGGTCGGGAGGTCAAGTTTTTCTACGCCACGCAGACGGCAATTCACCCGCCAACATTTACGATCTTTGTCAGCGCTCCAAGAGGAATTTCCCCGACATATCAACGTTATCTCGTGCACGGGCTCAGGACGGCACTGCGCCTTCAAGGCACGCCGATTCGCCTCTTTTGGCGTTCCCGGAGAAAAGAAGGGAGAAAAAGAAGATGAAGGCTAGCTTTTCGATCCAGGTGTCCCGATCGGGCGTCCAGGCAGTGGGGCTGGGAACGAAGAAACGGTACCGAAGCCGGTCAGACAACGTTCTCGCCCAGCGGTGGCAGGACCTCGCCAGAAAGGAGCTGAGCGCGTATCTGGCGGGCAGGCTTCGCTCCTTCAGCGCGCCGTGCGATCTGTCGAGCCTTTCTCTCTTCACGCGCGCGGTTCTCAGGATCACGGCTCGGATACCCTATGGTCAGGTGCGGAGCTACCGCTGGATTGCCGAGCGGTTGGGAAAACCCGCGGCGAGCCGTGCGGTGGGAAATGCCCTGGCGCAAAATCCGATTCCGATCATTATTCCCTGCCATCGTGTGGTTCGAAGCGACGGCGAGTTGGGCGGCTTTGCGCTAGGGGCGAGCTGGAAAAGAAGGCTTCTTGATTTGGAGAAAGGCCACAGCGGCCGGCGGGCTGCAAAGCGAGTGTAGGGACCCAGCGGTGGCGTTTGCCCAGGTTTTTGCATATAATGAATTTTTTGCGCCTCACAAGACAACTTCCGAGTAAGCATCTCTGTTGACAAACGGCAATCGGATATGGTTGAGGCTTGGGTAAATTTTGCTGAGGATCTTTCTTTGCGTTCGCTCGCGGGCAGGGAATATGTCCCATGGGTCGCCTTTGCATTGGTCAAGGGGCTGGGGTGCGTGGGCTTTAAGAAACTCGTCGAACATTTTGGCGATCCCACGAAGGCTTTTTTTGCTCCGCCGGAAGAATTGGCGGAGATCCCAGGCCTGGATCGGGAGGCCGTTACGGGGCTTCGGGGCTTCGATCAGTGGAACGAAGTCGAGGACGAAATGGAGCGCGCGTCGGAGGCCGGCGTGAAGATAGTTCCCTTCAACGCGCGCGAGTATCCTTCGCGGTTGCGGTCGATTCCCGATCCGCCGCCTTTTCTCTATGTAAAGGGCGAGCTTCGGCCCGAGGATGAGCGAGCCGTTGCGCTGGTGGGCTCGCGCAGCGCGAGCGAATACGGACTGAGAATGGCTCGGGATCTCGCGCAGGGTTTGGCCACGTTGGGCTTTACGGTGGTAAGCGGCATGGCGCTGGGCATCGACGGCGAAGCGCATCGAGGCGCGCTCGCAGCGGGAGGGAGGAGCTTGGCGGTTTTGGGTTGCGGAGTGGATATGATTTATCCTCCGGACCATGAAGAGCTTTATCGGAGTCTGTGCGAGCGGGGAGCGATCCTCTCTGAGTTGCCGATCGGGGCGCGGCCGTTTGCGTTCAATTTTCCCTCCCGCAACCGTTTGATCAGCGGCATTTCGCTAGGTGTCGTGGTGGTCGAGGCAACGGAGAAGAGCGGCTCGCTGATCACCGCCGCCCTGGCGGCGGAGCAGGGACGGGAGGTTTTTGCCGTCCCGGGCGAGGCCGGCGCCAGCCGCAGCCGCGGTACCCATCGCCTGATCCGGCAAGGGGCGAAATTAGTGGAAAGCGTCCAGGATGTCGTTGAGGAGATCGCGCCGCAGCTCCGCGGACCGGCGGGGGCCCTGACGGGGGCTGTGGAGCGACCCGCTCCCGCCGGATTGAGCGGGGAGGCCAGGAGAGTTTTCGAGCTTGTTGCGGTCCATCCGTTGCAAATCGACGAGGTAATCGAGCAGAGCGGGCTTACAGCCGCGAAAGTTTCCGAGCTGCTTCTGGAATTGGAGCTGCGCGGCGTGCTGAGGCAACTTCCGGGAAAACGGTTTGTCGCAAACTAGCCGCGGGGTTGAACTCAAAACTGAGAACTCAGAATTCAAAAGTTCTTTCCGTTGAAAGCTGATGAACTTATGGCAGCGAAGAATCTAGTCATCGTTGAATCTCCGGCCAAAGCCAGGACGTTGGAAAAATACCTCGGCCGGGATTTCCAGGTTAAGGCCTCCGTTGGGCATATCGTGGATCTGCCGAAGAGCAAGCTGGGGGTCGATATCAAAAAGGGGTTTGCTCCGGACTTCCACGTGATTCAGGGCAAGAAAAAAATCATCGAGGAGCTGCGACAGGCGGCGAAGGGCAAAGAGCATATCTATCTCGCGTCGGATCCAGACCGGGAAGGTGAGGCCATTGCCTGGCACATTGCCGACCAAATCGGTCGGGATCACCACCAGCTGCACCGCGTTCTGATTAACGAGATTACGCGCAAGGCCGTTCAGGAAGCGATCGCGCACCCGCAGACGCTGGATCGGAAAAAATTCGAGGCGCAGATCGCCCGCAGGATCCTGGATCGGCTCGTCGGCTATCAGATCAGCCCGATTTTGTGGAAAAAGGTGAGACGGGGATTGAGCGCCGGTCGCGTGCAGTCGGTCGCGGTGCGCCTGGTGTGCGAGCGGGAAAGAGAGATTCGCGCGTTTGTCCCGCAGGAATACTGGTCGCTCGCGGCGCTTTTGGAGGGCGGGACGGGCCCCTCGTTCGAAGCGCGGTTGGTGGAGTGGCGGGGAGAAAAGATCGACAACAAAAAATATCGCATCGAGACCGAGGCGGACATCGGCAAAATCGTGCGCGCGGTCGAAGGCGGTCCCTGGGCGATCAGCGATGTGGAGAGAAAGGAGCGGCGCCGCTTCCCCACGCCTCCCTTTGTCACAAGCAAACTCCAACAAGAGGCGGCGCGAAAGCTCGGCTTCCAGCCCCAGCGGACGATGCAGATCGCTCAGCGCCTGTACGAAGGAGTGGAGCTCGGGCCGGAAGGCTCCGTGGGGCTCGTCACCTACATGCGCACCGATTCCACGCGGGTTTCGCCGGACGCCCTGCGCGAGGTGCGCGGCTTCATCCATGGCCAATACGGGGAGACGTATCTGCCGGAAAAGCCCGTGGTGTACCCCACCAAGAGGGGCGTTCAGGATGCGCACGAAGCGATACGGCCGACCTCGATGGAGTATGCGCCGCAGCGCGTGCGCAAGTATCTCCGGCGCGACGCGTTCGTGCTTTATTCCCTGATTTGGGAGCGGTTTGTGGCCAGCCAGATGGCCCCGGCCGTCTACGATCAGACCGTATTCGACATCCGCGTGGGCGAAGGGCTTTTCCGCGCAACGGGCCAGCAGCTTAAGTTTGACGGCTTCATGCGGCTCTATATCGAGGGACGAGACGAGGAGGACGAAGAACAAGAGGGGACGCTGCCGAGCCTGGCAGCGGGGGATCCTCTCAAGCTGCTTTCGCTAACTCCTCGCCAGCACTTCACGCAGCCGCCGCCGCGCTTTACCCAGGCTTCGCTGATCAAGGAGCTGGACGAGAATGGAATTGGCCGGCCGTCGACCTATGCGGGGATCCTGGTCAACATCATGGACCGCGAGTATGTGGCTTTGGATGAGCGAAAGTGCTTGGCCCCGACCGAACTGGGATTTCTGGTGACCGAGCTTTTGGTCGATTCCTTTCCCGATATTCTCAATGTTGAGTTTACCGCAGGCATGGAGGGTATTCTGGACAAGGTCGAGGAGGGGAAAGAGAACTGGCTCAGGGCCATGAAGCGGTTCTATTCCTCGTTCTCGCGCGATCTCAAGAAAGCTGAGACGCAAATGCGGGATGTCAAGCGCGAGGAGGTGCCGACGGAGATCCCGTGCGATAAGTGCGGCTCGATGATGGTCGTAAAGTGGGGGCGAAACGGTGAGTTTCTGGCGTGCCCGCGCTATCCGGAGTGCAAGAACACGAAGAATTTCACGCGCGGCGCGAACGGGGAGATCCGGGCGGCCGAAGCGGTCGAGGTGGATGAGACGTGCGAGGAGTGCGGTCGCCCCATGCAGCTTCGCTGGGGCAAATACGGCAAATTTCTCGGCTGCAGCGGTTATCCCGAGTGCAAGAATATCCGCTCTCTCGAAAAGCCGAAAGACCTGGGGATCCGTTGTCCGCAGTGCGCGCGGGGGAGCCTTCACGAGAAAAAATCCCGGCGGGGCAAAATATTTTACGGCTGCGACCGCTACCCGGAGTGCGACTTTGCCACGTGGGAGCGGCCGGTAGCGGAAGTCTGTCCTAAATGCGCGGCGCCGATCCTGCTCGAGAAGGTGACCAAGCGGGCCGGGCGGGTGCGGCGTTGCCACAATCCACAGTGCACTTATAAAATCCACGTCGCGGAATAGCGATGGCGCCAGTTGTCCGAATCATCGGCGCCGGCCTAGCCGGATGCGAGGCGGCGTGGCAGCTCGCCCGGCGCGGCGCGGCGGTCGAGCTGTTCGAGATGCGCCCGCACAGAATGACCGAGGCCCACACCAGCGGCGAGCTCGCCGAGCTGGTGTGCAGCAACTCTTTCCGCTCGCTCGCTTTGACGGCTCCCGCTGGTTTGCTGAAGGAAGAGATGCGCCGGTTGGATTCCCTCGTTGTGCGCGTGGCCGACGGCCATCGGGTGCCGGCGGGATCGGCGCTCGCCGTGGATCGGGAGCGTTTTTCGCGCGCCCTTTCGCGCGCAATGCAGAGCCTGCCTGAGGTGCGCCTCATCCGGGAGGAGGTGACCGAGCTTCCACCGGACGTGGTGATCGTTGCGACCGGCCCGTTGACGTCGCCATCGTTGTCACGCCACCTGGCTTCCCTGCTTGGCTCCGACCACCTCTATTTTTACGATGCGATCTCGCCGATTGTGACGGCGGAATCGATCGATATGGCGGTGGCCTTTAGGGGCTCCCGCTATGAGCGCGAAGCCGACGATTACATCAATTGCCCGCTCACGCAGCCTGAGTACGACCGCTTCGTGAACGAAGTCTTAGCGGCGGATAAGGTCCCGACGCGCAGTTTCGAGCGCTTCGTTCCGTTCGAGGGCTGTATGCCGATAGAGGAAATGGCCCGCCGGGGACGGGAAACCCTGGCCTTCGGGCCGATGAAGTCGGTAGGTTTGGCGGATCCGCGCACGAGGAAGAGCCCGTATGCGGTCGTGCAGCTCAGGCAGGAAAACCATGAGGGCACGCTCTACAACATGGTTGGCTTCCAAACCAAAATGACCTATCCCGAGCAGAAGCGGGTCTTCTCTCTAATCCCTGGCTTGGAAAAAGCCGAGTTTGTCCGTCTCGGGAGCCTCCATCGAAATACGTTTATCGATTCTCCGCGCCACCTAAATCCCACGCTTCAGTGGCGGCAAAACCCCAATGTGTTTTTCGCGGGTCAGATCACCGGTGTGGAAGGCTATGTCGAGTCGGCCGCAACCGGCATCGTGGCAGGAATCAACGCGAGCCGGTGGCTTGAGGGAGCGGCGCCGGTGGTTCCCCCGGAAACCACGGCCGTCGGCGCGCTCCTGCGTTACATCACGGATAAAGCGCGAACGGGTTTTCAGCCCATGAATGTCAATTTCGGCCTGCTCCCTGCGCTCGCCACGCCGCTTCGCGGCAAAGCGCGCAAGGAGCTGATGGCGTCGAGAGCGCTTGCCGCTATGGAAGCCTTTGCCCTGCGGGTGGCGGAAGAGATCGGGTGTGCTCGCGGCCCAGGATAACGGCCCCGCGGCCTACGGACGCATGGCAAAAAAACGGTTTGCAGCCATCGATATCGGCACCAACACCATTCTGCTCCTCATTGCCGAACTCAAGGGAGACGGGACATTCTCGGTTTTGGACGATCGCGCCGAGATCACGCGTTTGGGCGAGCGCGTCGACCACACCCGGCTGATCTCCGCTGCTGCCGAGGCGCGCAGCATCGCGGCTTTGCGCGATTATATCGAACGGTGCCGTAGTCTCGGAGTCAGCGAGATCGTGGCTGTGGGGACCAGCGCCCTCAGGGATGCGCGCAACGCGGCGGTATTCGGGGACCGGCTGAGGCGAGAGCTGGCATTAGAGATCAGGGTTCTCTCGGCGGAAGAAGAAGCGGCTTACTCCTACTTGGCCGTCCAGCGTGGTCTTGGGCTTGAGGCCAACGAAGTTCTGGTGGTCGACGTTGGCGGCGGGAGCACGGAATTCATTTGGGGTAAGGGAGGGAGGCTTCACCGCTGGGCGAGCCTGGATCTGGGCTCCGTACGCTTGACCGAGCGCTACCTGCCCTCCGATCCTGTAACGGAAGAGGAATGCAAGCGCCTGGAGGCGGTGATCGATCGCGAGCTTGACGCCTTACTCCGTGATTGGGGAGCGCGGCCGGCATTTTCGGCCTTGGTAGGGATCGCCGGAACATTTACGAGCATGGCGGCGGTGGAAAAAGGTCTAATGGTCTACTCGCACAGCGAAGTTCATGGCAGTCGCCTTCGCGGCGGCGAGGTACAGCGCCA